>NZ_OY781470.1:1243264-1554080 GCF_963676935.1 Halarcobacter sp. | reverse complement strand
AATACCCGCCAAGATGATTTTTACATTTTCTTGAGAAATTACATAAAATGCTGTAACTAGAAGTAGAAAAATGATTAATATCTTTTTTACCATATAAAACCTAAATATTAAAATTATAATAATATATTATCATATCTTTTTAAAAAAGCTAAATTTAACTCTAAATTAACTCCATTATATTATAATAATGCCATATAATAATATATTGGAGTACATTTGTATAAAATATTGATTTTAGAAGATGATGAACTATTTAAAGAGAGTTTAGAAGATTTTTTAGAAGATGAAGGTTTTGAAGTTGTTGGTGCAACTGATGGAGAACAAGTACTTGAAATATGTTATGAAAATAGATTTGATTTATACCTTTTTGATATAAATGTTCCTAAACTTGATGGAATAGAAACATTAAAAGAGTTAAGAGAAAAACTTGATGATACTCCAACTATATATTTAACTTCATATAAAGATAAAGAAAAATTAACAGAAGGTTTTATATGTGGTTGTGATGATTATCTTAAAAAACCTATTGATTTAGATGAATTACTTTTAAGAATAATGTCACTTTTAAAAAGAAGTGGAAAAGTTATGGAAAATATCCAGTTAAATGATGAAATAAGTTTTGATCCTAAAAATAGAAGAGTTCTAAAAGATGGGGAAGATATTTATATTGCTGGAAAAGTTATTGACTTATTAGAACTTTTTTTAGAAAAAAAAGAGGCAATTGTTACAAAAGAGATGATTATAGAAAAGCTTTGGGAGTTTAATGAAGATTATAGTGAGGGTTCAATTAGAGTATATATCAATAATCTAAAAAAACTTCTGGGAAAAGATAAAATAAAAAATATAAAAGGTGTAGGATACAAAGTTGAGTTATAATAAACGAAAAAATTTTATAATCACAAACTCGATAATTGTCGTATTTGTTTTACTTTTATCTTTATTTATTAATTTTTATCTTACTTCACTTATTGGTTTTACACAAGATACTTTTTTTATAGTTACTTTCACAGTATTAGTTTTTGGACTTGTTTTATATCTTTTATTAAGTAAAACAATATTTGAACCACTTTTTAAAAGTGATGAAAATCTTCAAAAAACAGTAAAAGAAACATTGCATGAGTTAAATATACCTATCTCAACAATTAAACTAAATACACAGATGTTAGAGAAAAAAATAACAGATGAAAAAGCGATAAAAAGATTAAATCGTATTAAGTTAGCTTCAAATGAGCTTTTAAAACTTTATGAAGATATGGAATACCATATAAAAAAAGAGATTGATAGAGTTGATATCTCAGCATTTTCATTGAATGATATTGTTAATCACAGTTTAGAAAAATTTGATGATTTAAAAAAAGATACAAAAATTGAAGTTAATATTGAGAATATTACACTACAAAGTGATCAAAACGGTTTTCAAAAAATGATAGACAATCTAATCTCAAATGCATTAAAGTATAATTTAGAAACCAATGGATTAATAAAAATCACATATAAAAATAAAAATCTTACAATTTTTAATAAAGGAAAAGAGATAGATACAAAAAATCTATTTGTTATCTTTGATAAGTTTTTTCAGGAAGACAGCTCAAAATCTGGCTTTGGCTTAGGTCTTTTTATGGTAAAAGAGTTTTGTGATAAAAATAAAATAGCAATAAAAATTGAACCTACAAAAGAGGGAAATTCATTTATTCTAAGTCTTAAAAACATTATAAAAGAGTAATTTCAATAAAATATCAAAAAAATTAAAGATAAAGTATGATTGATTACACTAAAAAAATAACAAACCATAGAGAATTTTATGCTATAGATGATATTAATATCTCTATTGAAAGTGATAGGGGACGTATTCTTTCAGCACCTGCTTTAAGAAGACTTCAAAAGAAAACACAAGTTTTTCCTTTAGAGTTAAATGCTGCTGTTAGAAGTAGATTAACACATTCATTGGAGGTTTCTCAAACAGCAAGATTTATTGCTAAAACAATTTTGAAAAAAAGTGAAGGTGGAGTTGGTTTAGAAAAACTTCAAGATGCTTTTGTTTCTATTGCTGAAATGACAAGTCTACTTCATGATATAGGTAATCCGCCTTTTGGTCATTTTGCAGAAGTTGCAATAAATAATTGGATGAGTAAAAGAGGCGTCAAGATTTTCGAAAATCTAGTAGATGTAAGTCATGAAAATAAAGATTTTAAAGATATGTTACTTAAAGACTTATGTAGTTTTGATGGAAATGCACAGGCTATAAGAGTTGTAACAAAACTTCAAAGGTTAAATCTATCTTATTCTCAGATTGCTTCAGTTATAAAATATACAAGAGGAGCATATGAAAGTAAACCATCTAAAACAGAGCCTTTTTCCTATTTAAAAAAGAAACCGGGTTTTTATTATTCTGAAAAAGAGATTGTTGAGAAGATAAAAGAGAATTTAGATTTAAAAGATGGTTGTAGATTTCCTATAACATATATCATGGAAGCTGCCGATGATATTAGTTATCTAAATGCAGATATGGAAGATGCAGTAGATAAAGGTATTTTGAAGTTTGATGATATTTATAGACTTATAAAAGATGAGTGTGAGAAGATGAAAGAAACTTATCTTTTAGAATTGGTAGGGAAGTTTTATAATAAAGCTAAAGAAAAGGAAGAAGAACCTTATCAGTTTAATCTATTTTTAACTCTTACAAGAGCTAACTTAACACATGCTTTAGTTGAGCATGTTTCAAATATATATTTAGAAAACCATGAAGATATTTTTAATGGTAATTTCAATAGTGCACTTTTAGAATATGACAAAGATTCAAAATATACAAAAGCTGTAGAGGTTTTACAGAATATCTCTATAAAATATATATACAATTACAAAGATATTCAAACTTTAGAGTTAAAAGGGCAAAAAATACTATCTTCTCTATTTGAAAATTATACCCCTCTTTTAGAGCTTTCAAGTGAAGATTTTGAAGAGTTAGTAAAAGGGGAAAGAATCTCTTGTTTTTTATCTCAAAGACTTATAAGAAGATTATCTGCTAAGCATATAGTTGCCTATAAAGATGCTATTGGCAAATTAAACAAAGAAGATAGTGAAAAGTATGAGATACAAGAGTGGTATTATAGAGCTAGATTGTTGATTGATTATATTTCAGGTATGACAGATGATTTTGCTTTAAATGAATACAAAACTTTAGAAGCTTTGATTTAGAATCTATTTAAACTTTTCATAGATTCTTTTTTCAAGCTCCTCAATATTTTCAATTGCATCTTTATCATGATTTGAAAATCCCCAATTAACCAGAACAGAGTCTATACCTGCATTATTTGCAGCCATTATATCTTTATGTGAGTCACCAATCATTTGAGCATTTTGTTTTTGTATATTGTGATTATCTAAGATTTTATATACCATTTCAGGGTGTGGCTTTGGATTTTTTACACTATCATAACCTAATATTGATTTAAAATATTTTTCAATCTCTAAATGTCCTAACATTTTTCTGGCAAAAATAGAACTTGCATTTGTCGCAACAGCAAGGGTAAATTCACCATTTAAGTCATCAATTAGTTTTTCCATACCTTCATAAATCTCTAAATCTTTTAAACAGTGTTTATGATAATAATCTTCAAATAGTACTTTTTGTTGTTCAGTAAAATTCTCAGTTCCATAAAAGAATTTTGCAGCATTTATATTTGGATCATTTAGTTTTTCTAAAACAAAAGTTTTTTCCATCTTTTCAAAACCTAAATTTTCTCTAACATAATTTATAGTATTTGTTATAGAAGTACCACTATCAATCAAAGTCCCATCCATATCAAACATAATTAAACGCATAAAAATCCTTATATTAAAAATAAAAATCTATTATATATTTTTAGTGGAAAATATTGCATTAAACTTTGTATAAAAACTGTTAAAATAGACAATTAACAATTTTTTAACATTAAGTTAGTAAACTACAATTAACAAGAAAATTAAATTTCTCCTACTATTTATAATTTTAATTTTCAAATTATTCAATTTTTTTATAAAGCTTCACTGATAAAGTGGAGCTTTTTTATTAATATATCAAGATAGTTTATATATTATTATCGTATTTTTTTTTAGGAATAACTATTTATGAGAAAACTTTTACCTATATTTACTGTAGTAGCTTTAATCATCATAATTGTAATAACTTTTTTATCTATGTCAAATCAGAAAAAAATGGTTACAATTCAAGAAGGAAATCATGAACATAAACCATTAGATATTGGTTTACATCATTTTCAAGATACACAATGTGGAATGACAATAGAAACTTTAGAACACTCAGTACAAGCAGTCTCTCCAGATGGAAAAACTTGGTTTTTTGACGATGTTGGTTGTTTTGCACTTTGGTTTAAAAATATAAAATTTCAAGATGAGGCCACAGTTTGGGTATATACAAATGATTCAAAAAAATATATCGATGGAAGAAAAGCTTGGTATACGAAAACAGATAAAACACCTATGGATTATGGTTTTGGTGCTTACGAAAAAAAAGGTAAAAATATGATAGCTTTTGATGAAATGCTTTTAAAAATGTATAGAGGTGAGAATTTAACTAATCCTCTATTAAGAAAAAAATTATTAAGTGAAGAATAGATGGAAAGTATAAGTATATTAACAATTATTTCGATAGCCTTTTTAGGTTCGTTTGGTCATTGTATTGGTATGTGTGGAGGGATTGTTGTTGCTTATTCAAGTACAAAGATAGATAATGGTTGGTCTAAAACTAGACAATCTATTTCTCATATTTTATATTCATTTGGAAGAATTACTACTTATGTTATCTTGGGTTTTATATTTGGATTTGTAGGTGGAGTTGTAACATTTGATAATGTAACAAGTGGAATTTTACTTGTTACAACTGGTGTTCTAATGATTTTAGTAGGATTATCACTTAGTGGAAAACTAAAATTTCTTACATCTTTAGAGTATTCTGTATCTAAATCAAAACTATATCAACAAACTTTTAGGTCTTTAGTTGGTTCAGATTCCCTTACAAGTTTTTATTTATTGGGAATGTTAAATGGATTATTGCCATGTGGTTTTGTTTATGTGTTTGCAATAACTGCTGCTAGTACAGGAAGTCCTTTATGGGGTGCTTTTGTTATGTTGATTTTTGGATTAAGTACACTTCCTGCAATGTTTTCTTTAGGTTTCTTTGTTGGTATATTTAAACAAATAGCTCTTAGAAACTTGTTTATAAATATAGCATCTATTTTAGTTATACTTTTTGGGATTTATATAATTCATAGTGGGTATGAGTATTTAACAGATCCAAATAAATCTATATTAAGCTGTCATATCTAATAAAATTATTATTTCTATAAATTTATATCTTTTTTACTATAATACAAAAAAAATTTAAAGGAGGTATAAGTTTATGAATAAAAAATACTTTTCATTTTTTGGTATTCTTTTAGCTACAACTAATATTAAGATACACTCTTATTTTAGTAGAATCACATCACTAATTAGTACTAATTTACCAAAAATTACAAAGCTTTTATTATCTAAAGCATTAAAGCCAGTTAAACAATATTCAACAAATAATTTATAAAAATAGGACAAATAACCCATGGAAAACAAAAAAATAACTACAAGTCTAGTTGCTGGACTACTATTAGCAACAAATCTTTTTTCACAAGAATTATCAACTATCACAATCGTAAGTGCAACTAAGTCTGAACAATCAATAAAAGATATTACTTCAAATGTTGATGTAATAACAAGACAAGATATTGAAGAAAGACATTTTACTTCAGTTATTGATGCATTAAATTCTCTTCCAGGAATTACTTTTACAAGTAATGGTGGAATAGGAAGTACTGTATCTTTGAACTTAAGAGGGTCAAGTAATAATAGAACTTTAATCTTAATTGATGGAGTAAAATTTAAAGATCATTCAAGTATCAGTGGTACTGATATCTCAAGTTTAATGGTTACTGATATTGAGAGAATTGAAGTAATCAAAGGTGCACAAAGTGGTATTTGGGGTGCAGATGCAGCAGCAGGTGTAATAAACATAATTACAAAAGATGCAAAAGATGGCTTTCATGGTTTTGTTTCAACAGAAGTTGGAAGCTTTGATACACATAAATTTGCTACACAACTATCATATAAAAATGAAGACTTTGATTTAAAATTTGATGCTCAAAAAATTGAATCAGATAGTTTTTCATCCCAAGCAATAAGAAATCAATATTTAGATGTCTTAGAAAATGATGAATATGATAATACTACATTGAGTTTAAAAGGTAATTACTATATTAATGATTCTGCAAAATTAAACTTTTCAGTTGTTGATATAGATTCTTTAAAAGCATATGATAGTAGTGGGACAAATGATGTTCTTATGAAAAATGATTCTAATACTAAAATTTATAATTTAGGTTTTGAACAAAAATATAAAAATCATAATATCTCTTTTAGTTTAGAAAAAACAAAAACAAAAAGAGATCAACAAGGTACAACGTGGGGTGTTAAATTAACAGATAATGAAACTACAAATGTTGAATTATCCGACACTATCTCTTATTTTGACAATGATTTCTTATTGTTAGGAATGGGTGCAGGTAAAGATGAGATGGATTATACAAAAGCAGATAGAACATCTAACTTTGCATCTAACAAAACAAAATATTTTTATGCAACAAACAGCAATAGTTTTGGAGATTTAATTTTAACTGAGTCTTTAAGATATGATGCTTTTGACAATTTTGATAATAAATTAACAGGAAAAGTTGGAGCAAAATATAATTTAACTTCAGACTTCTCATTATTTGCAAATGCAGGAACTTCTTATAGTGTACCTCTTTTAATTAATAATATTAATCCATGGGGAAGTACTAACTTTAATATAGAACCTGAAACAAGTAAGTCATATGATATTGGTTTTGAATATGAAGATTTTAAATTCACTTACTTTTATCAAAAAGTTGATGATTTAATTGATTGGTATGATCCAACACCATTAAATTACTTTAATAATGATGCAATTTATATTAACCAAGATGGTACATCAAAGTTTGAAGGTGTTGAAATCTCATATAAAAGAAATTTCTTAGATGATTTTCTTTTATCTTTAAGTTATACAAGACTTAGTGCTAAAAATAAAGATAATCAATATTTAGCAAGAAGACCAAAAGATGATTTTAAATTTGGTTTAGATTATTATGGATTTAAAGATTTACATCTAAATATCAATGGTGAATATATAGGTGATAGATTTGAACAATTAGATAAAAAAGGTACTCAAACAGGTAGATATACAGTATGGAATGCTGTTGCTAATTATACACTAACAAAAGATGTTACTACTTTTCTAAAAGTAGAAAATATGTTTGACAAATATTATCAAGTTGTTGATGGATATGCATCAAGTCCAAGAAGTGTTACAGTAGGATTAAAGTATAGTTTCTAATATGAAAAAGTTTTTATTTATATTAGTTTTAATTTCTAATTTAATAGGGGAAGAGAGAATTGTAGCTCTCTCCCCTTCATTAAATGAGATAGTATTTGCATTAGGAAGTGGTAAAGATATTGTTGCCAATACTTTACATAGTGATTATCCAGAAGAATCAAAAAAAATATTAAAAGTTGGTGGTTATTCAACTATTTCATTGGAAAAAATACTTTTATCTAAACCCACTTTAGTTTTTGCACAAAATTATGATGAAAAGTTGTTAAAAAACTTAGAGAGTTTAAATCTAAATTATTATAGTTTTAAAACAGATAATTTAGAATCTATCCAAAATACAATAATGAAAATCGGTAATATTTTAAATAAGCAAAATAGGGCAAAAAATATAATTAAAGAGATTAATACAAATCTTGATAGCCTAAAAAATATTATAACAAATAAAAAAATTATGATTGTGATAAGTCCTAGACTTGACTTAAACAGATCAATATATATATCTGGAAATAATTTGTATTTTAATGATATAATAACTTATTCAGGAAATAAAAATGCTTATCAATCTGAATCAAAAAGCCAACCTGTAGTAAATGTAGAAAAAATCATAAATATGAATCCTGATATAGTAATTTTATTGGCACCTTTTATGCAATCTCAAAACTTAACAAAGGAGCAACTAAAAAGTTCGTGGAATAAGTTACCTATAAATGCAAGTAAAAGTGGGAATATTTATGTGATAGATAAAGATTATGCAGGAATTCCTAGTAATAGAGTAAACTATTTTATTCAAGATTTTAAAAAGATATTAGAAGATGTTAAGTATAGATAATTATTCAAATCATATTTTAGATAATGTAAGTTTTTCATTAAAAGAAGATGAAGATTTAATTATACTTGGTGAAAATGGTGCCGGAAAGTCCACTTTATCGAAAGTATTATCTTATATAATAAAAAATGAAAGTGTAACTCTTTTTGAAAAAAATATTTCTAAACTTGATGATAAAAAAAGAGTTGAATACATAAACTATATACCTTCTAATTTAGATATTTTTGATGAATATATTACTGTATATGAATTTTTAGAATTATGTTTTATAGATAAAGTAGAAAAAAATAAAATTGATGAAGTTATATCATTGATTGGTATAGACGAGATAAAAAATAGACCTTGTAAAGAGTTAAGTAGCGGAGAGCAAAAGCTTCTTTTACTTGCCTCTAGTATGATTCATAATGCGAAAATAACTATCTTTGATGAATTAACAGCAAATATGGATATATCAAGGGTAAAAGAGGTTTATACACTCTTTAAAATGCCATATTTACAACAAAAGATAATTATTACACATAATCTTGATTTGGCTTTTCATTTAAAATATAAAATACTTTATTTAAAAGAGGGACAGGTAAGATTTTTTGGAACTTCAGAAGAGTTTTTTTCAAAAGAGAATTTAGATAAGTTTTATAATAGTTCTTTAAAAATAGTAAATAATCATTTGGTGGTAAACTTATGAGAAATATTGTTTATATAGTATCAGTATTTTTGATAGTTTTATCTCCATTTTTTGGTGAGAATAGTATATCTTTTGGTGATATTTTTGATTCAAATACTACATCATATATGATATTTTGGGATTTAAGAGTTCCTAGAATTGTTTTAGCTTTTTTTGTTGGTGCAATTTTAAGTCTTAGTGGACTTATATTTCAGACGATATTTAAAAATATATTGATTACTCCATATACTTTAGGTATTGCAAGTGGAACTACACTTTTTACTGCTTTATCAATAGTATTCCTACCAACTTTTGCTTTATATATTTCAGGAATAGTTGGTTCTTTTATAACTATTATGATTTTATATTTTATTTCAAGAATTATAAATAAAAACTCTTTATTAGCTTCAACAAACTCAATTTTACTTGTTGGTATTGCTTTATCTTTTTTTTACTCTTCAGCACTTATGTTAGTATTCTTTTTAAGCACTTTGCAAGAGAATTATACAATTGTTAGATTTACTTTAGGTAGTTTAGATATTGTAGGTTTTAACACACCTATTATAGTTTCTATAATTGCAGTTTTATTTTTATATTGTGTTTATAGATTTAAATCTGAGATAAAACTTCTTTTAGTATCAAATGATATGGCATTTTTAAAAGGTATAAATGTAAATAGAGTTAATCTAACTCTTTTAATACTTGTATCTATTGCTGTAGGTATTAGTATTAGTTTTGTTGGACCTATTGGCTTTATAGGACTTATAATACCTCATACAATAAGACTTATTTATAAAAAGAGTGCACATAGGCTTATATTCCCTGTATTTTTCTATGGAGGAGTATTTTTAGTAATCTCAGATTTAATAGCTAGAAATCTAAATACAGCTTCTAGTATGCCTATTGGAGTAGTAACTTCATTTATTGGAGCACCATTTTTTGTATATTTACTAATAAAAAGAAATAGTAAGAATAGATAAAATTGTTATAATAAATATATCTAGTTTTAGTTTTATACTCAAAGCATTTTTTACATCCTCTTTTTTTATCTCTTTTTTTTCATCTCCGAAGTAGGGTTTTTGTTTTACTCTACCAAAATAAGATGTAGGACCTCCAAGTTTTATATTTATAGCTAAAGCCATAGCCGATATTGGTAATCCTGCATTTAAACTTTCATGTTTTTTACCATATTTCTGAAACTGTAAAAAAGCTTTTTTTGAAAAGAAAAGTAGGGCAATTAAAAGTGCTGTTATTCTAGCTGGTAAAAAGTTTGCTACATCATCAAGTTTTGCAGAAAATTTTCCAAACTTTTCATATCTTTTATTTCTATATCCAACCATAGAATCTAAAGTATTTATTGCTTTATAAATAAAGGCTCCAACAAGACCAAAACATATCATATAAAAAAGTGGAGCGATAACACCATCACTTAAATTTTCTGCATAAGTTTCTATAGCTGCTTTATTTATATCCCTGTCATTCATATCTTTTGTATCACGACTTACTAGCATTGAAATTGCATATTTTGGATTATCTGATTGTATTACATTTTGTACACTTTTATAAAGCATATTTGATGAGATAGCAAAAGAACAAAGAAAACCTTGAAAAAATATATTATCCACATATGTTAAAGCTAAAGTAATAGTAAACACTATACAAAGCAAACTTAGTGTAAGTATAAAACCCCTAAAAACATTATCCAAATAGAATCTGTTTTCAAACCATTTTATGTAGTTTCCCATATATATTATTGGATGTTTTAGATACTTTATTTTCTCAAATTCTGCAAAAAAATAGTCTATGATATAAGCAATTAAAGCAAGAGAAAAATACAATTTTAAATCCTATCCAAAGCATATTTTAAAGCTTTAATTGAGTCTTCGTTTTTAACAGCAATCCTTACAAAAGAAGAATCTAAAAAATCAAAATTTGAACAATCTCTTACCATGATTTTATATTTTTTTAGATGATTTTGTAAAGTTTTACTATCAATATTTTTTAACTTCAAAAGTAAAAAATTTGCATCACTTTTATACACTTTTTCTATGAAGTTATATGAAGATAAAATCTCTTGTAAATAGGCTTTATTTTTATTGGTTTTTTTGATAGTTTTTTTAGTGAATTTTGTATCTTTTAAAACTTCAATTATATAATTCATATCATATGTAGAAAGTTTCCATAAAGGCTCTTTTTCTTTTAACTTTTTTATATTGTTTTTGGAAGATATTATAGTGCCAACTCTAACTCCCGCACATGAATAAAACTTAGTCATAGATTTTAGAATATATAGTTTGTCATATTCATTTATATATTTTGTTATTGATTTTTTATTTGTAAACTCTAAAAAGCTTTCATCTATTAAGATTGTACAGTTTTGTTTAAACCAATATCTCATTAGTCTCTCTAGCTTATAATATTTCCCATCAGGCGTTGAAGGATTTACAAAAACTACAAGGGAGTTTTTTTTAACTTCTTTTTCTAAATTTTCAAATCTATTTATTTTTTGAAGTTTATATGAAAAGAGTTTTGCAGCCTTTTTGTATTCTAAATATGCAGGAGAATATATAATACAATCTTGTAGTTCAAAATGTTTAAACAAAGTGAAAATAGCTGAACTTGCCCCATTAAAGAGCTCTATATTGTATCTCTTTATATTATAATGGTTTGAAATACTTTCATAAAGCAGGTCATATTTGGGATAAGAAGAGATATCAAGATTATGAATATTAGTTTTTGGTTTTAAGAAGTTTATATTTGAAGATAAATCAATTATTTGTTCAACTTCACATTTTAACTCTTTTGCAAAAGAGTTTATATCCCCTCCATGTTCAAATTTTTTCATTTATATATCTTTTTGTACTTTTGTAATCAAGGTATTTGTTTGTAAAAGAATCTTTTTCTCTTTGCAATGCACTGAAATCTCTTTTAGATGCTCTTCTTTGAATTTGATTAAATCTTTATTTGATAATTGGTTTAACATCCCTTTATATCCTGCTGAATTCAATATTTCCCACCATTGGTTTAGGGTAATATTTTTTGATATAGATATTTTTTTTGTTTCATATTTTAAACTATCTATACTAAAGATTAATTCTTCAATCTCTTCTTTTGTTTCTAAAAAATTATTGCCACCTTTTGGATATTCTAAATTAAAATCTTTTTCTAAAGTTTTTTCAAATATTGTTCCATAAGGAGTAAAAGCTTCTTTGCTAAAAGATGAAAATATAAATGTTCCATCCGTTTTCAATATTTCCATAAAATTTTTAAAACAATTTTCCATGCTTGGATAAAAAAATAAGCCAAAACCACAAGTTATTATATCAAAGGTGTTTTTTTCAAAATCAAGTTTTGTTACATCTTCTTTTTTAAAAGTAATATTATCAAATTTATTTTCTTTTGCTTTTTTACTTGCAACTTCAATCATTGAAGCAGAAATGTCAATTGCTGTAATAGATGAATTTCTAAATTTCTGTGCTAATAGTAATGTTGTGTGTCCCGTACCACATGATAAATCAAGAATATTTAGATTATCTTTATAGGATATATCTTGGAGCATTTTTTCTGCTGTAATTAAAAAATATTCATTTATATCATAATCTTCTGCCACATCATCAAATGTATTTTCTATTATGTCATTCATTTTTTATTTATAACTTTCCCTTCTCTTAAAGCATATGCCCAATCTTCTCTTCCCCTCTCTTCTGCTTTTTTTGCTGCTTTTTCAAAGTCATAAGCAACTCTTACTTGTTCAATACTATATTGATTCTCTTCAACTGTTAAAATAGTATATGCAGCATCAGGGGTATGGTTTTCTATTTTATGTTTAGTTGGAAGTTCATCTTCATATGCTTGCAGTCCAACTGAACCAGGGTTTATTACAATTTGTCCTGAGTTTAGTTTATGAACTCTTGGTAGGTGTGAGTGTCCACAAAAGATAAAAGGTGTTTTTATATCATCTGTTAGTTTTATAATCTCTTCATCACTTCTTAGTTTAACTTCACCCAATGAGATATCTTCTAATAGATATTGTGTATCATCAAAATAAGTTCCATGAACCATATAGTATGTGCCACCAATTATCTTTTCAAATTGTAAATCTTGGATCCAGTATAAAACCTCTTCCCCCAAATCTTCATATACGTATTTTAACGTAGGATTGTTTTCTAATTGGTCTAAACTTGCTTCAAGTATCTCTCTATCTTGATTCCCACAGATGTTTATAAATTTATTCTCTCTTATTAGTTCATAGGTTGCTCTTGGCTCTATTGGTCCATAAAACATATTTCCAAGGTTTAAAACCACTTCAATATCTCTATTTCTAATATCTTTTATAACTTCTCGTAGCGCATAAACATTTGAATGAATATCAGATAAAATCGCTATTTGCATATTTGTATTGACCTTTATTTTATTTTTTAATGAAATTATAATTAATCTTGCCCTAGTTGTTGCTTTTAACAAAGCTATATAACTTGCTTTGATATAATAATATAAAAAATCAAGGTTTAACTTATTGGGTGTTTTAACAAAGCTTACATTAAAAGAGATAAATTGTTTAATAAAAGATACAAGAGTAAGTTTTAATGCGATAAAAGAGACCTCAACTGGTATTAGTGATACTACATATATTGGAACGTCAAAAAGTAAAAAATATGTGTTTAAACTATATGAAGATTCATCTGTTAAAGATATAGAAAATCAAATCAAGATTTTAAAAGCGATAAAAAGTTTAAATGTCCCAAATGTACTTTCAAAGAAAATAAATCTATATAACAACAGACCAATAACACTTTTTTCGTATATTGAAGGGGATGTAATAAAGAGTATTACTAAAAATCATCTCAAACAAATAACACTTTTTTTAGTAAGCTTGCACTCTATAAAAGAGATTGAAGTTAGCAAAAATGATGTTTACTCAAAACAAAATTTTGAAAAGATGCTTTATTCTTTATCTGATTGTAAGATAAGAGAAGAAATAAAACAAAAGTATCAAAAAGTAAAAGATATAGATTTAAAAGCAAATGCATTAATACATGGAGACCTTTTCCCTGACAATGTAAAGTTTATAGATAAAAAATTAAGTGGTGTATATGATTTTACACAGTCATGTTTTGGTAATATAAATTTTGATATAGCTGTTGTAGTAATAAGTTGGTGTTTCAAGGATTACAGATTCAATAAAAGTTTTTATGAACTAATATTAAACACTTATAATAAATATTCAAAATTACAAATAAAAAAAGAAAGCTTTAAAGAATATCTTTTATATGCCTGTTTATATTACTCTTTACAAAGAGTATATAAAAACACTAAAAAAGATTACGCCGAGTATTTAAAAAAATTCCAAATAATAGATGAAATGATTTAACAGATGAAACAGTTTAATGATAATGATATAAAAACCCTAAAAGATATTATACTTCTAAGAAGAGATGTTAGAGGTAATAGATTTTTAAAAAAGAAAATAGATGATAAAATTTTAGATGAGATTTTAACTGCAGCAAATAGTGCACCCTCTGTTGGTTTTTCACAACCTTGGAAATTTGTTATTGTAAAAAGCAAAGATAAAAGAAATAAGATATACAAAGAGTTTGAAAAAGAAAACAAGAAAGCAAAAAAGATATTTAATGACAGTGAAATATATCCAAAGTTGAAACTTGAAGGTATAAAAGAGTCTTATATCAATTTAGCCGTATTATATGAAAAACCAAAAAGAAAGATATTAGGGCAAACAACTCAAAAGAAAATGGGAGAGTATAGTGTAGTTTGTGCTATACAAAACCTTTGGCTTATGGCTAGAGCATATAATATTGGAGTTGGTTGGATAAGTATATTAAAGCCTAAAAAAGTAAAGAAAATACTTGCTATTGGCAAAGAGTATAAACTAGTATCTTATTTAGCAATAGGATATGTGGATCAGTTTTTAGAAGAGCCTGAACTATTAAAAATAGAATGGGAAAAGAAAAAGAGTTTAAAAGATATAAAAACTTTATAGGAAAGAAGATGATAAAAAGTATAATTGGAAATATAGATTTTGTTGAAAGTTTGCGAGGTAAAAAAGCAACATATATTTTAGCTATGAGCAATACTGCAACTGCCAATATAGAAGGGATTACACAAGCTGGAATTCCAGGTCAAATATATTTAACCCCAACACTAGATAGTGAGTTTTTATGTAGTGGAGAGGTAAGAAGCTTAGAGGATGTTGCAAAAACACCAAAAGGTGTTCCTACCCCTGCACTTATAACAAGAGCAGTTCATCTTTTAAACCCCTTTTCAAATATAGAACTTCTTGATTTAGGTATAGAAGTAAAACCAAAACTAGAATACTTCAAAATACACAATATGCAAATTGAACCATCAAAATCAATTGTTGAGGGTGCAAATATAGATGCAATGGCAGTTTTTCAAAAGGGATTAGTATTTGGACAAGCTTATGAATTAAAAGATGATTATTTAATCTTAGCAGAATCAGTACCAAGTGGAACAACAACCGCAACTGCAACTGCTTTGGCATTGGGATATAAGTGTAGGGAGATGTTTAGTAGTTCATTTAAAGAGGTTCCAAATAGTATTAGAAATACAACTATCAATAAAGCTTTGGAAAATATTTCAAAAGAGGATGATCTATTTTCAGTACTTAGTAAAGTTGCAGATAATATGCTTATATTTTATGCTGGAGTTATTTTAGGCTTAAACAATAAACTAAAAGTGATCTTAGCAGGTGGAACTCAAATGGCTTGTATCCTTCTAATAGTAAATGCAGTATTAAAAACTATGGAAGCAGAGTTTGAAACTTCTAACTTATCTTTGTGTACTACAAAGTGGGTATATGATGATAAAAATAGTGATATCAAAGCACTTTTAGAGATGCTTGATTTTAAACTAAATGCTTATTATGCTGATTTTGATTTTGCTTTATCAAGCCATCCTGCACTAAAACTTTATGATAGTGGAGAAGCAAAAGAGGGGGTTGGAGCAGGGGCTGCTTTAGCTTATGGATTTTTAAATGGACATGATAAAAAAACCATAACAGAAAAAATAGAAAGCTTTTTGGGATAAATATGAAAGTTTTATATTTTGGTGGACAAAAAAGTGGTAAGTCAAACCTTGCGGAGTTAAAAGCCTTAAGCCTTGCATCAAACAAGCCTTTTTATATAGCAACCTATGATAACTCTTATGATGATAAAGAGATGCATAAAAGAGTGGATAAACACAAAAAGAGTAGGGAAGATAATTTTACAACTTTAGAAGAGTCAAAAGATTTAACTAAATTGATAAAAGAAAAAGAGACTTATTTAGTAGATTGTATCTCTATGTGGATATTTAATAATATTGAAAAAGAGGAAGAAGAACTTTTAAAACAACTAGAGACTTTAGATCAACTAGATTGTAATATAGTTTTTGTTTTAAATGAAGTAACTTCAGGAGTAATCCCTTTTGATAAAGATAGTAGAAGATTTGTAGATTTAACTGGAATCATAGGACAAAAGCTTGCCAAAATCTGCGATGAGGTGTATGAAGTTAAATTTGGACTTGAAAGTAGATTAAAATAGATGAATAATATCTCAATATTTGGTACAAGTTCAGATGCGGGAAAATCAACCCTTACTTTTGTAATAGCAAAAATAATCCAAGATATGGGCTTAAGTGTGGCTCCTTTTAAGGCTCAAAATGTTTCAAACAATGCCTTTGTGTGTGATGATAAAAGTGAGATTGCAGTTGCACAATATTTTCAAGCTGGGATTTTAGGAGTAAAAACCTCATATCACTTAAATCCAGTATTATTAAAATCGGGTCGTGGTAGTGCAGCTTCTCTTATAGTTGAAGGTAAGGTTGTAACAAATAAAGATGTTAAGGAATATTATAGGGATTTAGACATACTTAAACCAGCTGTAAAAAGATGTTTTGATTATCTTGATTCAAAGTATGATGTTGTTGTTTGTGAAGGAGCTGGAAGTCCTGTTGAGCTTAATCTTATGGATAAAGACCTTTCAAATATCTTTATAGCAGATGAGTACAATACAAAAATCATACTTATTGCAGATATAGAAAAAGGTGGGGTTTTTGCATCTATTTATGGAGTATATAATTTACTACCTAAAAAGTTAAGAGAAAATGTAATAGGTGTAATTGTAAACAAGTTTCGTGGGGATTTAATTCTTTTTGATGAGGGGGTTAGGATTATCCAAGAGGAGTTTAAAATTCCAGTTTTAGGTGTGCTTCCATATACACCCTTTAATTTTGGCTTTGAAGATTCACAAAGCTTAAAAAACTATATTCAAAACAAAGAAAAAGCAATCATAAATGTGGGAGTAATCTCATATCCATATATGAGTAATTTCAACGATTTTGAACCACTTGTATCAGATGATAATATAAACCTAGAGTTTATAGAGTCAAATATCCCTTTAGACAAATATGATATGGTTATTTTACCAGGGTCTAAACTTGTAATCAAAGATTTACTGTGGCTTAAAAAAACTGGACTTTTTAAAAATATTAAAGAGTTCAAAAAAGAGATTTTTGGTATTTGTGGTGGTTATGAGATGCTTTTTAACTCTTTAGATGATAAGTATGCCCTAGAAAATGAAACTCCTACAGCAGAAGAGGGGTTTGCTTTTATAGATGATATGATAGTTTTTGAAAAAAAGAAGATTTTAGAGAAAAAAGAGTATGAAATCTTTGATTGTAAAGTAAATGGCTTTGAGATACATCACGGTAACTCTTCAAAATACCCTTTATACTTTGAAAACAAAAATATCAAAGGAACTTTTGCCCATGCAATTTTTGATAATGATAGTTTACGAAACAAACTTTTTAAAGCTATAGATAAAAACTATCAAGGTTTTGATTTTGAAGAGTATAAACAAAAAACTATAAATAGTTTTATCTCACAATTAAAAAAGAGAATTGATATAGAAACTATAAAAAAGAGTATTTATGAATAATATAATTCTTGGGCTAAAATTTGTATTTAGTTACTTTTCTATCCTTCCTGTAAGTTTTAAAAAAGATGATGATATATCAAGAAAAGAGGTTTTAAACTATACAGTTTTCTTCTTACCCTTTGTTGGTTTAGTTTTAGGAAGTTTTACAATACTTCTTTACTCACTACTTGATTCAATCCCAATATTGGCTGCTATTATTGCTACTTGTGTTTATTTTATCCTTTATGGTTTTATACATACAGAGGCAATACTTGATGTGGCAGATGCAATATATGCAAAACATAGTGGCAAAGATGCCTATAAGATCATAAAAGAGCCAACAGTTGGTGCAATAGGAGTTTTATACTCAATTATCTTTGTAGTTTTAAAAATAGCTGGATTCTCATATCTTTTATATCATGACTATTTATTAGAGCTTGTAGCTATATTGATAATAAGTAGGTTAAGTGTTCAGTTTACAATCTATTTTTCTAGGTTTAAATCCCCATTTGTAACTATGATGTCAGATAGTTTTAAGCCAAAAAGTTTTTTAACTTCTATTATATTTTTTGGTTTTTTGGTTTTTTTATTTACTAATTTTAGTTTTCTTATTTTTATTCCTTTAGCATTTTTAATTGCTTTGTTTATTACAATTTTTTTGAAAAAAGCTTTAGGTTTTTTAAATGGAGATGTCTTAGGTTTTATTTTAGAAAGTATTGAGATACTATTAGCTTTAGGAGTTTGTTTTTATGTCTAAGATTACTCTATTAAGACACGCAGCTGTACCTGTAGAATATCAAAAGAGATATATAGGTTATGATAGTGATATTGGTTTGGATATGCAGTTGTTTGAACATTCAAAGATTGAAGAGTTGCTTTCTAAACAGAACTTCGATTTAATTTATACCTCAGATTTGAAGCGTTGTGTAGATACTGTAAAACATATAAGTGATGAATATATTTGTGATAATAGATTAAGAGAGATGAAATTCAAAAAAAATATAGAGGGAAAATCTTTTGAGGAAGTAGAGCAAAATGATGATTACAAACAAGAGTATTTAGAAAATATAAATACTTGGTATTCATATATTTGTGAAGAGCCTATAGAGTCTTTTGAACAAAGAATAAAAGAATTCTTAAACTCACTTCCAAAAAACAAAAAAATATTGATTTGTACCCATGGTGGTACCATGAGAATGCTTCACTCTTTACTTATGAATAAAGATTATACTGATTTCCTTTTTAAGATTGATTATCTAGATGCTTTTAATTATAATTTGGACTTATATTTAAATCATAAGTTTATTTAATCATAATTTCAACTTAAACGATATATAATTCAAAATTATAATGGTTTGATCTTTGATTTAATACTTTTTGGAAGATGCGCGAACACTATATTACTATTTTTAATAAACTTTTCATTTTCATATATGGCAATGTCCAGTGTCATATTTGATCTTTTAAAAGTTAACAGTTTTATTGTTTGATCTCTATCTTGATATGATAAATTCATAGGTATTAAATTGATTATTGGTTTTTTAGCCATAATTCTCCTTCTTTCAAACCATTATAAATAAAGATTTCTTTAAAGGATTTTATATATGAGTCAAACTGAACATATTAAATCAATACCTTCTGATAGGTTGCAGTTTTTTCCAATTATGATGTTTGCTATTGTTATGGGGTTTACTGGTTTATCAATTGTATTTCATAAAATGCATGAAGTTTTATATTTCCCAACTATAATTGTTGAGATTTTTGGTTATATCTCTTTGGGGCTATTTTTAGTAATTTTATTTTTTTATGTAAAAAAAATCATTACTTATAAAGAAGAGGTAAAAAAAGAGATGACACATCCAGTAAGAGTAAATTTCTTTGCAGCTATATCAATTTCACTTCTTTTATTATCTATTTTTTTTAGACATTCTATCAGTGAATTATCAAATGTACTTTTTGTTACAGGTGCTTTATTACACTTCTTTTTTACTTTTTATACAATTAAGTATTGGATAAATAATAACTTAGAAATTCACCACTCAAATCCAGCTTGGTTTATCCCTATTGTTGGTAATATTATTGTTCCTATTGCAGGAAAAGGTTTTGTATCAGATTCAGTTTTATACTTTTTCTTTTCTATAGGTATTTTCTTTTGGATTATTCTTTTTGCGATTATTTTAAATAGAATTATTTTCCATAAGCAATTTGCACCTAAATTTATGCCAACTCTATTTATACTTATTGCACCACCAGCAATTGGATTTGTGGCTTATATTAAATTAACTTCAAGTTTAGATTTTTTTGCCCATATCTTATATAGTTTGGCTTTATTTTTTACAATTTTAGTATTTGTAATGTATAAAAACTATATCAATATCAAGTTTTTTATTTCATGGTGGGCCTTTACATTCCCTATGGCTGCAATTAGTATTGCAACTATTTTAATGTATCAGTTAACTCATGAAAATATATATGCAATTTTATCTTATATATTTATGGCAATTACTATTTTTGTAGTTTCATTAGTTGCAAAAGAAACAATTGTACATATGTTTAAAAAAGAGATTTGTATAATGGAATAATAAAATATAAAGCGTTATAATTCATTTTTTTAAAGGTAATATTATGAATTATAACTATATAGGTAAAAGTGGACTAAGAGTAACTCCTATTTGTTTAGGAACAATGACATTTGGAAGCTCAACAAATAAAGCTGAAGCTTTCAAAATAATGGATAAAGCTTATGAAAGAGGAATCAATTTTTTTGATACAGCTGAAATCTATCCAGTACCCCCTAAGGCTTCTTATGAAGGTACAACTGAAAAAATTGTAGGTGAGTGGTTAAAAAGTAAACCAAGAGAATCAATCATTCTTGCATCAAAAGTAGCAGGTGCAGCTTCAGGATGGTTTGTTCCGCCTACAAGACATGGTCTTACTGCAATTGATTCTTTTCATATAAAAAGAGCAGTTGAAGGAAGTCTAAAAAGATTAGATACTGATTATCTTGATTTATATCAAATGCACTGGCCGGATACAATTGTACCAATTGAGGAGAGTTTAAAAGCTTTTGACGAATTAGTTCGTGAGGGTAAAGTTAGATATATTGGAACTTCAAATGATACTGCATATGGACTTACTAAAGCAAATGAAGTTTCAAAATATAAAGATTTAGTTAGATTTGAATCTATTCAAAATAATTTCTCATTATTAAATCCAAGATTTCATGATGAATTAGCGAACATATGTTTAAGAGAAAATATCTCTTTACTACCATATTCACCAATTGGTGGCGGCGTATTATCAGGAAAATACAACAGTGGATTATATCCAGAAGGGTGTAGATTCACTGCATATGCAAAACACCAAAATCCAAGAGTACAAGCTCAAGCTTCAAGATTTGTAAATGAAAAAACATTAGAAGCAACAAGACAATACGTTATTTTGGCAAAAGAGTATGGAGTTTCTCCTGTTACATTAGCAGTTGCTTATTCTAAGCATTTTAAATTTGTTGCATCTACAATTATTGGTGCAAGAGAGTTATCACAATTAGATGAATCATTAGCAGCACTAGATTTTGAAATTGGTCAAGAATTGATGTCAAAAATACAAGAGATTCAAAAAGAGATTTTATATCCTATGGGCTAAACTTAGCCTTAGGATTAAAAAGAGGATTGAAAAGGTATTGATATTGTAAATTCTGCACCTTTATAAGTTTTATCTTCGTGTGTATATTCAAGATTTGATACTTTTATATCTCCATTAATATTGGTAATAATCTGTTTACACATATATAAACCTATTCCTGTCCCTTTATCACCTTTTGTTGTGAAGTAAGCTTGAAAAACTTTCTCTTTAAGTTCTTTAGGGATTCCACCTGCATTGTCTTTTATTTTGATATAAACAATGTCATTTTTTAAATAAGCAGTAATAAATAACATTCTTTCATCTTTAATTTTAAACAATTCATCAATTGCATTTTTTATTATGTTTATTGTTACTTGTAAAAGTTCATTTTCAAAACCATAAATTTCAATGTCATCTATTTTCGTTATTAATTTTATACTGTTGTTTTTAACTTGAGTATTTAAAAGTTTAAATGTTTTATCTAATACAGTTTTTATTTTAAATACAGATTTGATTTTATTTGGTTTAAAAAAGTTTCTAAAATCATCTATTGTTGTAGCTAAATGATTTACTGAATTGTCAATATTATCTATAGCTTCATTTATTTGTTCAGGAGTGCTAAAATTATCATATTCTTTGTTAAGTTTTATCAAACTATTAGAAGTACTTATTAGATTTAAAGGCTGTTTCCATTGGTGTGCAATATTGCCAATCATCTCTCCCATAATAGCCATTTTTGATTGTTGAATAAGAAGTTTTTCTTTTTCAATTGTTTTGTCAACTTCTTTTTCTATCTCTTCTTTATATTCATTAAATCTATTATAAATAATTCTTGAAATATAAAATGAAAATAAAATTAATATGAGAGTAACAATAAAACTTATAGTGATGATTTTTTGTATAATCTCTTCGTATCTTCTTTTCAGTACTATCTCTTTATCTTTTATCTGATCTTTTAATTCTTCAAGGTAAAATCCAGAAAGTATTACCCAATCCCATTGTTTGAAATAACTTATATAAGATATTTTTTCTCTATTTTGATTATTACCATTTGGCTTGTAAGAAGCTATATAAGATAAAAATCCATTATTTTTTTCTTTTGCAAAATTTATAATATCTCTTATATAATAGTTTCCATTTTCATCTTGAAGATTAAAACCATTAGTTCCTATTTTATCTTCTTTGAAGTATGATAAATACTCACCTTTATCACTTAGAATTGTTATATAACCATTATCATTAAATCTAATTCTTTTTATTTTATCTAGAAGTCTTTTTTGAATTGTTTTTTCAAAATCTACAATATATTCACCAGTTCCTATCGCAACATTGTAAGGTTCAAAATATTTATAAAAACTCATTTTTTCATAAGCTGTTTTATCAGTTTGAGATTTGTACCAATAATATTTATCAAAAGTTTCAGTTTTATTTTTAATTGTTTTTATGATTTTTTTTACAAAGTTATATCCGTGTGGATCTTTAAAGTTGGAAAAGTCTTTTCCTTCAAAGCTTTTATTTGTTGGTTGAAGAAGTTTTATACCATTTATATCATCAATAAAAATATATCCTCTTCCATTATTGTATATAATACTTCCAAGTGTGTTTTTTATAGTTTTGAAAATCTCTTCTTTTGATTTTCCAGTTTTTAACTCTTCTTTATATATATTTGAAGCTATTGTATGGGCTTCATAAACTTTATTTTTTAAAGATTTTTTTAAATTTTGTTCTGAAATACCAATTTCATAGTTTATAGAATCAATAACTCTTTTTACTTCATCTTTAACATTTCTTTTATTATCATTTAGAAATTTAATTTCAAGATTACTTATTTCATCAATTAATTCTTTATTCTTGTATTGAATAAAAATATAGGTAAATATTACAGATAGTAATACTATAGGAATGACTGCACCATATTTAATTATATTAATAAGTGTTTTTTCAGTTGTTGTATTTTTTTTCATGTTGCTCAGGTGTTATAAATTTATAAAATGAATAATTATTCTACAGTAATTTTAATTAAAATATTCATATTAAAATTGATAGAAAGTACTATTTTTAGGTATAATTAAAATCAAAGGATAATAATTATTATTTGTATGATAAATTGATTTAAATAAACATTATTTTAAAAAAGAGAATAGATGCAAGAAGAGTTAACAAAAGAAGCTTATAAAATAAGATTTGAATATTTTAATATATATGAAAATAAAGAAAATAAATGGCATGAAAAATATAAAAATCATAGGCTATATTCTCTTGTAGTTAAGAGTTTAAAATATAACTATAAAGAGATAGGTTTAATGATGCCAAAACTAATTGAGGAAGAGATTTTTCTTAATTAATTCAAAAAATTCCAATTTTGTATAAATTTTATTTTCAACTAAAATATAGAAAGAATTAGCATAAATTCAAATGTATTTTGATTTGTTACTTTGTTAAGTTTAAGTATAATTTCTCTTTTGTATAAGGAAGTAAAAATATGAAAATAAGAGTCTATTATGAAGATACAGATTGTGGTGGGATAGTTTATTTTGCAAACTACTTAAAATTTTGTGAAAGAGCTAGAAGTAATATATTTTTTGAAAAAGGCTTGTCTCCTCATCAAGATACTGAGTTTTTTGTTGTTAAAGGTATTGAAGCTGAGTATATAAAATCTGCAAAATTTGGTGACCTTTTAGATGTTACTACAAAAGTACTGTCAAAAACTGCTGTAAGAGTAGAAATATTACAAGAAGTTTATAGAGAGAATGAACTACTTTTTTTTTCAAAAGTTAAGTTAGTTTATTTAAAAAACTCAAAGCCTGCAAGAATTCCAAAACAAATTTTAGAAATTTTTGAATAAATATAATAAATTTAGATTTCTTTAAAGCTTGATTTTTTCCTTAATATAATAAATAAAATTTATTATTTTTTAATAAATAACTTTTAAAATTAGAAATAATGTTTTTGTATTCTTTTCTTTTATTTTTTTTTAGATAAAATACGGGCCTTTATAAATAATTATTAATTATAATTTAAAATAATGTTGGGATAAATCGTTTATGGCTAAGTATGTAATTGCATGTATTGATAATAATATTGAAGTATTAGATACATTATATAATAAAATATCTAGAATAGTGGATTCTGATTATATAGTAGAAAGTTATATTAGTACAGAACAGGCCTTAATAGGTTGTTACAACTACATAATTGCAGGAAATGAAATACTTATTACTATATTAGGAAATGATAATTCTAAGATGGATTGTGATAAGTTCGTTATTGAATTATATAAAAACTCACCAACTACAAGAAATATACTTTTTGAAGATATTGTTAGTATCGATTCTTTATCTAAAATAATAAATAATGCCTCAGTTTATCAAATCATCCCAAGAAAATTTGACACTGTAGATTTTGAATTAATAATATTAGAAGCTATTAAGCAAAATGCACAAGATAGAAGACTTATGGACTATCAAAGAGTATTAGAAAGTGCTGTTGAAAAAAGAACAAGAGAGTTAAATGATATAAATGTAAAACTTGAAGTTTTAGCTACGACAGATGCTTTAACAGGTGTAAGTAACAGAAGAAGCTTTTATGAATCGTCTGCTCCAATGGTTAATTATGCAAGACGTGAAAATAAAAAACTAGCTATATTAATGATAGACATTGATAAGTTTAAAATGATAAATGATATTTTTGGACATTCAGCTGGAGATAAAGTTATTAAAGAAATGGCAATAAAAGCTAGAGATACCTTAAGAAAATCAGATATTTTCGGAAGACTTGGTGGAGAAGAGTTTGCTGCAGTTTTACCAAATACTTCTGAAAGAGGAGCTTTAAAAGCTGCTGAAAATATTAGAAATGAAATTGAAAATTTAGAAATAGAAACTTTAAAAGAGGAAAAAATAAGGTTTACAGTAAGTATTGGAGTTACAATGCTTCATCATGACGACCCAAATCTTGAAACAATACTTCATAGAGCAGATTTAGCTTTATACGAAGCAAAACGTCAAGGAAGAAACAAAGTTTGTCTTTCTAAAGATGACCTTAACGAAGATAATTGATACTAATTTTCAATAAATAACAAGTTCTAAAAGGCTACAATAACACTTTTAATTACTATACAAAGGACAAATTAGTGTTAGAAGTATTTGTTATTTCTTATTGTTTATATTTTTTAGTTTCTATATATACATCATTTATGCAAATAGGTTTTGTTAAAAATGCAAAAAATATGAAGCCTATTATTTTAGATGAAAATAGATACGCTGAAGCAGCGAATTATACAATTGAAAAAGAAAAAGTTACAATTGTTTCATCGTTTTACAGCTTTATTTTATTTATTATTTGGATTGGTTTTGGTCTAAAAACTTTAGACTCTTTAATTTTAATAGAATCAAGTATCTTAAAAGCTGTGGTTTTTATCAATTTATTTATTATTATAAATTGGTTACTTGGCTTACCTTTTGATTTATATTCAACTTTTAAACTTGATAAAAAATATGGTTTTTCAAATATGACACCAGCTTTATTTATAAAAGATACAATAAAAACTGGTATTTTATTTTTATTATTTGGTTCAATTGTAATTGCTGCAATCTCTTGGATTATAGGTAACTTTTCTACTTGGTGGATTTGGGGATTTGTTTTTATTTTTTCAGTTATTATTTTAATAAATATGTTGTATCCAGTTATTAGAGATAAGATGTTTGATAAGTTTGAAGCTTTAAAAGATAAAGAATTGGAAGAAAAAATTATAAACTTGTTAAATCAAGTTGGTTTTAAAAGTTCAGGTGTTTTTTCTGTTGATGCAAGTAAAAGAGACAATAGACTAAATGCATATTTTGGTGGTTTAGGTAGTACAAAAAGAGTAGTGCTTTTTGATACTTTAATTGAAAAATTATCACATAATGAATTGTTGGCAGTTTTAGGTCACGAATTGGGACACTTTAAAAATGGAGATATATTAAAAAATATTGGTATCATGGGTGTAGTAATGTTTGTTTTCTTTGCTATATTTGGTAACTTAAGTGATGAGATATTTTTAGGTTTAGGTTTAAATAATGAACCATATGCAATCATCGCAGTATTTTTACTATTTTCTCCTATTCTTTCATTTTTCCTTATGCCTTTGATTTCATTGATTTCTAGACACAATGAATATGCAGCAGATGAGTTTGGATCAAATATGCAAAGTAAAGAGGATTTGATAAGTGCTTTATTAAAACTTGCCAATGAGAATAAATCATTTCCTTTATCTCATCCTTTATATATTTTCTTTTATTACTCTCATCCACCTTTAGTTGAGAGATTTAAAGAACTAGGTTATAATGTTCATGAAAATAGTGAAGAAGCTCTAAAAGACAGTATTTACGCCGATGCAAATTGATAGTAATCTATTTATAGTTATATCATTTTTAATAGGTTTAATTGTTTCAGGATTAGTGATTTGGCTAATCTTGCGACAAAAAGTAAATACTTTAGAAGAAAAACTTGAATTAATTAAAAACTCTTATGAAGAAAAAATAGAACTACTAGAAACAAATTTTGCGGATACAATTGAATATGAAAAAAGTAAAGCCAAGATTAAATACAACTCTTTGCTTGAATCTTTTAAAGATAAAAAAGAACAATTAAAAAATGAATTTATAATTAAAGAAGAGAATTTAAAAGAAAAAATAGAACTTTTAGAAAATTCAAAACTTAGATTAAAAGAGGAGTTTGAAAATCTTGCAAATAAACTTTTTGAAGAAAATACTAAAAAATCTTCAAATAACTTAAATCAGATGTTAAATCCATTTAAAGAGCAATTAGCCTCTTTTGGAAAAAGGGTAAATGATATCTATAATGAAGAAACAAAACAAAGAGTTTCATTACTTACTGAGATTAAAAATCTAAAAGATCTAAATAATCAAATTTCACAAGATGCCATTAATTTAACTAAAGCTTTAAAAGGTGAAAATAAAACTCAAGGTGATTGGGGAGAATTAATACTTTCTAAAATCTTAGAACAAACAGGTTTAAGGGAAGGGGTAGAATATAGTACACAAGGCTCTTACACCGATGAAAATGGAAAAAGACTAAGACCAGATGTAATTGTGCATCTTCCACAAGACAAAGATATAGTTATTGATTCTAAAGTATCACTTAGTTCTTATTTGAAGTATACAGAAGCACAAAATGATGTGGAAAAAGAGCTTGCAACTAAAGAGTTAATAAAATCAATATATACTCATATAAAAGGTTTAAGTGTTAAAAGTTATGAAAATATTGATGCTGTTAAAACATTAGATTTTGTTTTAATGTTTATACCTATTGAAGGGGCTTTTATGTTAGCTGCTTCAAATGATAATAATCTTTTTAAAACAGCTTTTGAAAACAATATTATGCTGGTGTCTCCTTCAACTTTATTTGCAACATTAAGAACAATAGAAAATATATGGAGATATGAACATCAAAATGAAAATGCATTATTAATCTCTAAAAAAGCAGCTGATTTATATGATAAGTTTGCAGGTTTTGTAACTGATATGGAAGCTATTGGACTTAATATAAATAGAACTAATAAAGCTTATGATGATGCTATGAATAAATTAACTACAGGTAAAGGTAATCTTATAAGAAGAAGTGAAGAGTTTATTGAACTTGGTGTTAAAACTAAAAAAAGAATTGACTCTCAAAAACTTTTAGAAGATTAAAACTAAAAATAAGAATTTTTAAGGAAAAACCTTAAAAACTCTATGTATTATATTTTTGTTTTTTTATAAATAAAGATAAATAGATTCCTACACCTATAAACAATGCACCTATTAAATGGTAAAGATGTGGTATCTCATCTAAAAATATAAATGCTAAGCTTGCTCCAAAAAGAGGCATAAGATGGGTAAATTGTCCTGTTTTTTCTGCACCTATCTCTTCTATCCCTAAATGCCATAAATAAAAAGATGTTAAAGATGCAAATACTGATACATATACAAAAAAATACCAGTTGTTTTGTAAAATAGTTAATTCTCTTTGTATTGAATATCCTTGTATTAGATACCAAGGTAATAAAAATATAAATCCAACATATACAATTAATATAAACAGTTCAAGGTGTGTTAATGCTTTAGGTTTTAGCTTTATAAGTGTTGAGTATGTTGCCCAAGTTATAGAACTAGCAATAATCCATAAATCACCTTTTGTAAACTCTAAGTGAAATATACTTGACAAGTTACCCTTTAATACTAAAAATATTACACCAAAAGTTGATAATAAGATTCCTATTGTTTGAAGTTTTGAAATTTTTGTTTTTAATATTAAAAAAGAGAGTATTAAAATCAATATAGGAATAATAGAATTAATTAATAGTGCATTTGTAGCAGTTGTTGTATGCAATGCTATATATACTAATGTATTAAATAGAGTGATTCCTATAAAAGCTAAAAAAGAAAGAAATAAAAAATTCTCTTTATATACTTTAATAACTTTTTTAATATCTATTTTAAACAATAAAGGAATTGTTAATATTACAACAAATAGCCATCTAAAAAAAGCTAATTCTACTGCTTGCATCTCTGAGCTAACAAATCTTCCTAAAACAAAATTTCCAGACCAAAATAAAACACAAAGTCCTAATAATAAATATACTTGTCCCTCTTTCATTGTTATTTCAATTCATCTAGTAATAATACATCAACTAAATCATTAGCTTTTATATCTTCACTATCTTCTTTTTGAATTAATAAGGCAGGTGTTCCTAACATATTTGTTAAAATTGCACTAGTTCCTTGTTTTTTACCATCAAAATCAATTTTATATTCACCATCTTCATATTTTATATTACAAGCAGTAAATACTGTTTTTGGCATTTTTCGTGGAAAGTCTCTATCAATTTTAGCTTTAACTATTTTGTGTGTCTTTTTAGTACCCATAAATTTGTATATCGTTGGGATAAGATATAAGATAGCACACACTGTTGAAGAGTATGCAAATCCTGGTAATGAGATAATAAGTTTATTCTCTTTTTTAGCAATTAAAAGGGGACCACCTGGTTTAACTTTTACCCCATGAAATAAAACTTCTGCACCTAATCTTTCTTTTACTACATCTTGAACAAAGTCATAATCACCTTTTGATACTCCACCAGTGGTTACTAATATATCTGATACTTCTAAAGCATTTGTCATCATCTCCGTTATAGTATCCATATCATCTTTTACTATACCCATTTGAACAGTATTTGCTCCAGCTTTTTTTGCTAAGGCTTCAACAGTAAGATGGTTAGAACTTCTTATTTGTGCATTATTTATTTGTTCTTCACCTATATCTAATATCTCACTACCTGTACTAGCAATACTTACTACAGGAGACTTTTTAACATATATTTGTCCAATATTTAATGAAGCCAAAACGCCTATCTCTGCATAACCTACAACAGAACCTGCTTTAATAAGTATTTCCCCTTTTTTATAGTTTTCACCAATACTTCTTACAGCAAACCCTTTCGGTACACTATTTATTATATAAATTTTATTATCTTTTACTTCAACATTTTCTACAGGTATTAAAGTATCTGCACCTTTTGGCATAAGTGAACCTGTAAAAGTTTTAATTGTAGTACCTAAAACAACTTCAGAATCTATTACTATACCAGCTGGATTTTTATCTATTATCTCTATAAATTCATTTTTTTGATCTTCAAATTTTATGGCATAACCATCCATACCCGAAGTAGGGTGCTCAGGTGAATTACTATTCGCTATTATGTCCTCAGCAATGGTTCTACCGAGTGCATTGATTAAAAAAAGTTTTTCCTTATTTTTTCCTTTAAATTCCATATTACTTAGTATTGTTAAAGACTCATCATAATTGATATATTTTTTCATATTTTGCTCCATAAATTGTTGACGGAATATTAACATATACTAAAAAAAAGTTCACTTTAGAGGTCTAATTTAAGTAATTTTTATGTTTAAAATAGCATCTAAATAGCAAGTTATATTAATTATGTTACGAAACGAAATTTTTTAAAATATTACATGAAAAATAATTGACTTAAGGAAAAAATGTCGTAATAATAGATACATCATTATATAACAAAAACTTATATAATTGGGTGTTATGATACGTATAAGTTTAAGTAAATTTACTTTTAGGGTAGCCATCATTAGGGCAACTTATAACTATTATAAGTAAAGTAGATTTATTTTGGGTTTGGCGTTAGTAACTGATTTTTTAAGGAGGAATAATGACGGAAGTTATCAAAAATTCTGAAAAAGAACTTTCAACTGTAGATAATAAAAAATTAAGCAGAAGAGACTTTTTTAGAAAAACTGCAGTTTATTCAGCGGGAGCTATTGCTGCAGCAAATGTTTTATCTCCAGTAAAACTAAAAGCAGATGATGCTACTATAGTTGAAGAAGCTGAATGGGGAGTAAAACTAGGTGATCCGGTTACTAAAAATCTATATGGAATACCTTCACCTTATGAACACAATAATACTAGAAGAACGACAGATCTTTTATCATCAGGTGATGCATATGCATCAGTATCGATGTGTCCTGTACATGAGTCTGAGGGGATAATAACTCCAAATGGTCTTTTCTTTACAAGAGATCATGGAGGAACTGCACATGTAGATCCAAGTAAATTTAGATTAATGATTCATGGAAAGGTTAAAAGAGAAGTTGTTTTAACTTTAGATGACTTAAAAAAATATCCAAGCGAAAGCAGAATTTACTTTATTGAGTGTCCTGCAAATGGTTCAACAGGATGGAGAGGACCACAATTTAATAATCTTCAATTTATGAAAGGTATGATGAGTTGTGCTCAATGGACAGGAGTTATGCTTAAAACTGTATTAGATGATATTGGTTTAGAGGATGATGCAGTTTGGATGTTATCAGAAGGTAGTGATAATGCTGGAAATCCAAGAACAATACCTGTTGAAAAAGCTTTAGATGATGCAATGCTTGTTTGGGGACAAAATGGAGAAGCATTGAGACCTGAACAAGGTTATCCATTAAGACTTATTGTTCCAGGTTGGGAAGGTAATCTAAATACTAAATGGTTAAAAAGATTAGAATTTTCAGATAAACCTTGGCATTCTAAAGAGGAAACATCTAAATATACGATGTTACAAAAAACTGGAAAAGCAATCCAATATTTTTGGCCAAATGAAGTTAACTCTGTAGTTACTTCACCATGTCCTGAAAAACCTTGGACTAACCTTAAAAAAGGTGATTTAGTTGAAATCGAAGGTTTAGCTTGGTCTGGTCACGGTACAATTAAGCATGTTGATATTTCTTTTGATGGTGGTGACAATTGGATTGAAGCTAGTTTAAAAGGATTAGTTTTACCAAAAGCATGGACAAGATTCTCTTATATCTTTAAATGGGAAGGGAAACCAATGTTTTTATCTAGTAGAGCAGTTGATGATGCAGGTAATGTTCAGCCAACTATTGATCAAGAAACTTCAGTAGTGGGTGTAGAATCTGTATATCATAGAAATGCAATTGTTACATGGGAAGTAAAATCGAATGGGGAGGTTAATAATGTTCACATTAGAAAACATCACGCTTAAAAAAACATTAGTTGGTTTAAGTATAATTGCTACATCATTATTAACTACTGCATGTGCTTCAAATAATAGCAGATCTGTTGATGGAGCTGTTAAATATGAAGTAAAAGATGGTAAATATACTTCGTATCATGTAAATACTCAAAAAGTAGAAAAATATAATCATGGTAGAACACCTACAAAAACAGAAATAGCAGCATGGAATATTGATGTAATGCCTGATGGAACTGGACTACCTGAATTTGATACAAAAAATGGAAAAATTGTTCTTGATGAAGATGGTAATCCCAAAAAAGCTGAAGGTTCAGTAGAATGGGGTAATGAATTATACGATTCTCAATGTGCAATGTGTCATGGTGAGTTTGGTACAGGTGGTAAAGGTTATCCAACATTATCAGCTGGAACTTCTTCAACAGATTCATTAAAAAATCAATTATTAAATCCAGCAGATAAAAATCCAGGTGTTGAACCACCAGTTAAAACTATTGGTACATATTGGCCATATGCAAGTACATTATTCTGGTATATTCAAGATGCAATGCCATTCCCTCATCCAAAATCATTGTCAAATAGTGAAACTTATGCTTTAGTTGCATACTTACTAATGGAAAATGGTATTGAGATTGATGGTGAAGAGCTTGATGAAGAGTATGTATTAGATAGAGAAAACTTTTTAAAAATAAAAATGCCAAATAAAGATGGATTTTATCCAAATGTAGACACACCAGAAGATCCTAAAAAAGGTGTAGAAAATATGAAAGCATTTTTAAGTGATTCTAAAAATTATGGTGCAGGTACAAGATGTATGACAGATTGTATTAAAGGGGAAGTACCAGTTCTTAGAATAAAAAATGAACTTAATGACTTTGAACCACCTGCATCTACTGAAAGATCATGGAAAGTTGCTGGTGCTAAAGAAGTTACTCAAGCTGAAAAAGATTATCAAACTTATTGTGCAGCTTGTCATGCAAATGATGCAATTGGTGCACCTGTAGTTGGAAACAAAGATGCTTGGGAAGCAGTTTTAGCAAAAGGTAAAGATGCTGTTTATGCTAATGGTATTAATGGTATTAATGCAATGCCTCCTAAAGGTGGTGTTGATTTATCAGATGCAGATTTTAAAAAGATTGTTGATTTTATGATCAACTCTAGTAAATAAAGGAGAAAGCAATGAAATTAATCAAAAGTTTAGCTGTAGCAACAGCTATCAGTGCACTTGCTGTTACTTTATCTTCAGCTAATGAAGATTTAGTAAAAAAAGGTGAAAAGATTTTTAATACTAAAAACTTAGGTAATTGTTTAGCTTGTCATGATGCAAATGGAAAAAATATAGATGGACCAGGAAGCATGGGACCAAAATTACAGGCTTTAAAATATTGGCCTGATGAAGCATTATATAACAAGATATATAATCCTAATACTGATAATCCAATTTCACAAATGCCTGCATTTGGGAAAAATGGATGGTTAAGTGATGGTGAAATAAAAGCAGTTATTGCTTATTTAAAAACAATAGATTAATAAATTTAAAAAGGAAAAGATATGATAAACAGAAGAAATTTTTTAGGTTTAGGTTTAGGTGCATTAGCTGTTTCAATGGCGCCAACTACACTAAGTGCTGTTAATTTTAGAGAAACAAAGCCTAAGGCATTTACAGCAACTAAAGTTGATGTAGCAATTAAAGAGTTATTTGGAACATCTACTACAGTTGAAGGTGGAAGTCTTGAATTAAAAGCTCCAGATATTGCTGAAAATGGTGCAGTTATTCCTGTAACAGTTACTGCAAAATCAGGTTCAAAAGTAGCAATATTCCAAGATGCTAACCCTGAAGCTACTGTTGCTGTATTTACAGTACCAGAAGGTGGAATTATTGATTATTCTATTAGAATCAAAATGGCAAAAACAGGAAAAGTTACAGCAGTTGTTGAAGATGGTGGTAAATTATATTCTTCATCTAAAGATGTAAAAGTAACAATCGGTGGATGTGGTGGTTGATTTAGTTCAATTATCATAAATGATTAAATAAATTTTACAAAATTAAAAAATAGAAAAAAGGAATTATAATGGCTAAAACTAGAATTAAAGCAAAATTAAAAAAAGGTGTTGTAACTGTTAAAGCTCTTGCTAAACACGATATGTTAAGTTATCAAGAAGCTGAAAGAGCAAAAAAAGAAGCAAATTTTATTACTTATGTTGTTGCAAAAGTAAATGATAAAATAGTATATGAAGTTTCTACGAGTCAATTTTTATCAAAAAATCCTTATATGAAATTTATGTTCAATGCAGATGCAGTTGGAGCTAAAAAAGGTGATAAAGTAGAGTTTTCTTGGGTTGATTTAAAAGGTAATACTCAAGTAGATAACCAAAAAATTAAATAATTAATCATTCTTTTGAATGGTTAAAAAGACTTAAGGAGATATGTATGTTATTAAAAATTGCAAAAACAGCTGCACTTGTTGCAATAGCTGCTTGTACATTAAATGCTTCAGATTTTAATGCACAAGCTGAAAAAGATAGAATTGCTTTAATAAAATATTTTGAAGCAAAATTTGAAGATCCATTAAAAAATAGAAATACTTTTTTCCCTTATTCTACAGATGATGAGTTGAAAAATAATTTTATAAGTGGATTAAAATTCCAAGATTTTTCGGAAGGAAATTATTCTTTTTCTAAAAATGGAAGAATGTCTTACGAAGAGATTAAAGAGTTTCCTCCTACTGAAGAATTTGTTGAATATGGAGAAGCATTATATGAAAAGCCATTTGCAAATGGTAAATCATTTCAAGATTGTTTCCCTGATCCAGCACAAGCTGGTTCAATGTATCCATATTTTGATGAAACTAAAAAAGATGTACAAACTTTAACTGTAGCAATTAATCAATGTCTTACATCAAATGGTGAAAAAGCATGGAAAACTACAAAAGGTAAAATTGCTCATTTAGAAGCATTTTTTGTTAAGTCTGCACAAGATGAAGAAAAAATTATTGATGTAAAAATTAATAGTGCTGAAGCAGCAGCGGCTTATGATAGAGGTAAAGAGTATTATTATACTCAAAGAGGTTATCTTAATTTAAGCTGTGCTGAGTGTCATGTTCAAGGTGCTGGGCAAAGAGTTAGAAATGAAAGTTTATCTCCATTTTTAGGACAAGTTACACACTTCCCTGTTTATAGATTAAAATGGGCAGCTGCTGATAAAAATAATGATGGTTTAGGAACTTTAGAAAGAAGAATGTCTGGTTGTATTAAAGATCAAGGTCAAGTACCACCAAAAAATGATTCTAAAGAGATGAAAGAACTACTATTTTTCATGGCATATATGTCAAATGGTATGAAAATTGACGGTCCAGATATAAGAAAATAAGTAGGAGATTATTATGAAGAAAATATTAAATTTATCACTAGTAACTGCAGCAATGTTTTCATTGACTGCGTGTGTAAGTTCTTCTTCACCAAGTATAGCATCTGCTGTCAATGAAGATGAAAAAGTAGTATGTAGTGTAGAAAAAAATGGAATTGAAAATGTTATTGCAACAGCAAAAAAATATAATGAAGTTGCAAAAGCAAAAGGTCTAGAATTTAGAAGACTTACAGTAAATAATTCTGATTTAATTATCTCAGTTGAAGAGGCAATTAAAACAGGTGCAAAAGAGGTAAATCCTATGACTTTTAAAGGTAAACCATCAAAAACTAAGCTTCCTACTGATTATGCAGCCCAAAGAGCTTGTAAGTTTGCAATAGCTGCTTTAGCTCAATCTGCTGAGAGTAAAAAAACTTGGAGATTAGCTGTTCCAGGTGATGGATATAAATACTAAAAATTAAAGTCAAGATCTTTCTTGACTTTTTTTACTTTTAAATTAGATATGAAATGAAATTAAGGATAAAACAGATGACAATTCTAAAAAAATTACTTGTTGCATCAGCTATAGCTGGAATTTGTTCTGTAAGTGCTATGGCAGAAGGTGATGAAAAATTTGTTCCAATTTCAAAAGGTGTTAAATCAATTGAAATGAATCTAAATGGAGAAAAATTTACCCTTATGAGAAATCAAACAGCAGGTAATAAAATCTCACCATTATACGATACTACAAATAGAGGAACTCCTCAGCCTATGACTTTAGCGCCAGGTGTTGAAACTGTAGGTGAAATAGAGTTTATAGAGTATATGAAAAAAGCACAAACTGATAATACTATTGCAATTATCGATTCAAGAAAGCCAGGATGGTATGCTAAGCTTAGAATACCAGGTGCTGTAAATGTACCTTATACTAACTTTGATGAGAGAGATACTGCTATAGAGATGATGGAAGATGAAATGGGTGTTATTGAAAAAGATGATGGAACACTTGATTTTTCTAAAGCAAAAACTTTAGCTTTATATTGTAATGGTTATTGGTGTGGACAAACTCCAGGTATGGTTAAAAATGCAAAATTCGCATTATTAAAAATGGGATATCCTGCTGAAAAAATCAAATACTACAGAGGTGGTATGCAAGCTTGGGCATCTTTAGGTTTTACAGTAGTAGGATCTGGTAAGTAATTTAGAATGTCTCTAAATTTATTTGAAGGGATTAATTAAATGAGTAAATTAAGTAGAAGAGAATTTGTTTATATGATGGCAGTACTAGGTGCTGCACCAGTATTTGCTAATTCACATACAAGGATGACAGACACTAATAAGCTTGAGGATTATTATAAACTTAAGCCATTTGGTAATGCTAGACTTATGCATATGACAGACTCACATGCACAACTTTTGCCAGTGTATTTTAGAGAGCCTAGTGTAAACTTAGGTTTTGATGGTAATTTTGGAAAACCACCACATATTGTTGGTGAAAAATTCTTAGATTATTATGGAATAAAAGGAAATAAAAGATTAGAATATGCTTATTCTTGTGTAAACTTTGAAAAGCATGCAAAAGCAATGGGTAGAACTGGTGGTTTTGCACAAATCAAAACTGTAGTAGATTTCTTAAGAAATAACTTTGGTAAAGAAAAAACTTTATTATTAGATGGTGGAGATACTTGGCAAGGAAGTGCAACTGCTCTTTATACTAGAGGTAAAGATATGGTTGGTGCCATGAACCTTTTAGGTGTAGATGTAGCTGTTGGACACTGGGAATTTACATATAAAGCAGAAGAAGTTTTAGAAAATGTAAAAATGCTTGATGCTGAGTTCTTAGCTCAAAATGTAAAAGTTAAAGAGGATGCTTTATTTGAAGAAACTGATATTGCAATGCAAGCATATGATGTGGATGAAGGTTATGCTTTTAAACCATATACTATTAAAAAATTAGGAAATGCAAGAGTTGCTATTATTGGTCAAGCATTCCCTTATACTACAATTGCAAATCCTCAAAGATTTATTCCTGATTGGACTTTCTCTATTAATGATGAAAATATGCAAGATATTGTAGATGAAATTAGAGAGAATGAAAAACCAGATGCTGTTATTGTGTTATCTCATAATGGATATGATACAGATAAAAAGATGGCTGAAGTTGTAACTGGAATAGATTTTATCATGGGGGGACATACACATGATGGAGTTCCTGAAGCTTATCCTGTAAAAAATGAAAGTGGTGTTACTTATGTTTGTAATGCAGGTTCAAATGGAAAATTCTTAAATGTACTTGATTTAGATATTCAAAATGGAAAAGTAAAAGATTTTAAATTTACACTTCTTCCAATTTTCTCGGATCTTATCCCTGAAGATGCTTCAATGAAGAAATATATTCAAGATGTAAGAGCACCTTTTCTTAAAGAGTTAACAAGAGAGATTGCAACTACAGAAGAAACACTATTTAGAAGAGGTAACTTCAATGGTTCATGGGATCAAATTATTTGTGATGCATTGACTGATATAAAAGATGCGCAAATCTCTTTATCTCCTGGATTTAGATGGGGAACATCAGTTATGCCTGGTCACGCGATCACATTTGATGACCTGATGACTCAAACTGCAATGACATATCCAGAAACATATGTAGCAGATAGAACAGGTCAAATGATAAAAGATATTTTAGAAGATGTAGCAGATAACTTGTTTAATCCTGATCCATTTTATCAACAAGGTGGTGATATGGTTAGAACGGGTGGTATCTCTTATAAGATTAACCCAACAGCAAAAATGGGAGAAAGAATTTCTGAGATAACACTTACTAAAACAGGAGAAAAAATTGTTCCTAGCAAAAATTATAAAGTTGCAGGTTGGTCTACAGTTGGATCTAAATCTCCTGGTGAACCAGTTTGGGAAACTGTAGAAACTTATTTAAAAAATGTTAAACATATAGCAAATTTAAAAGTTGATACACCTGATATTGTAGGTATCAAAGGTAATCCTGGAATCGTTTAATTAAATTAAGAAGAGATAATTTTATCTCTTCTTCAATTTAATAGATATTTGTTTTGAAGTATCTTTTAAGTTGAAGGAGAAAAGATGATTAGAAAGGGATATTTTTTACTATTTTTTATTTTTTTAGTAGTAAATTTAAATGCAGATTTTAAAGAGGGTGAAACATTATTTAAAGATAAATGTTCATCATGTCATAAATCATATATTTCATTTAAAAAATTAAAAGAGAATTTTTTTGAGAGAAACAACACTTTACTTAATTTAACAATACCTACAGAGAATATGTTAGCTTGGGCAATTATGGAGAGTAGTAAAAAAATTGGTGACCCAAATGACCCTGATATGAGACCAATAGAGATTGAAGAGTATCTTAAAAATTATTTAGCAAATCCTGATTTAAATGACAGTATTTGTGATGCTCATATATTAAAATATTATAAGAAAAAAGAACCTATGGAAATTAGTGATGAAGAAGCTGAACTTTTAGCACAATATTTCATGGGCTATAAAAAGAATAGATTAAAAAACAATCCTAAACCAGTAAAAATTTTGACTAAAGATTATGATGAAAAAGAGATTTTAGAAAAAGCTGTAAAAGAGGGTAAACAAATTATAGTATTCGCTACTTCACAAACTTGTTATTTTTGTAAGAAAATGAAAAAAGAAGTTTTATCTTTAACAGAGGTAGAAGAAGCAATAAATGAAGATTTTATTTTTTTAGAAGTAGATGTTGATTTTGTAAAATTGCCATTTGATTTAAAAAAACATTTTAAGGGGATGACTCCTACATTTTTCTTTTTAACTACGGGTGGTGAGCTTTTGCATACTTATCCTGGAGCTTGGGTTAAAAAAGATTTTTTACAAATATTAAAGGAAAACTTATAATTATGAAAATAATAGACACTTTTAGTGCAAAAATTGGACAAAGTGGACTACCAAGACCACAGGTTGATTATTTAGAATTAGTATTTGATTTTGGTATAAAAGATGATAAATTTGCGGGTGATGATTTAGATAAAACAGTTATGATAGTTGGTACATATAGTTATGATTTAGCAAAAGAATATTTTATAAATTTAGAATTTGGAAGTTTAGGAGAAAATATTCTTTTTGATTTTAATCCCCATGATTTAGCTGTTGGAACTAGAATCAAAATTGATGAAGCTATAATACAAATTACAGAAAAGTGTACTATTTGTAACCATTTATCAGTTTTTGATAAGAAATTACCAAAATTATTAAAAAGCTGCAGAGGTTTATATTGTAAAATTGAAAAAAGTGGTATGATTTCTAAAAATTCTAAAGTTGAAATATTAGACGAAAATATCAATGAAATTGCATCATAAAGGAATAAAATGAAAAAAATTATATTATTAGTATTTATTACTATATTTAGTTATGCCCAATCAACATTTAGTGACCCACAACCTACATTTGATGAACCAAGAAAAGTCGCTATTCAATTATATGACTCTGATTTAAAAAAAGTGAATCATAATCTGAGTACTATTTATAATATCTTAAAAGAGTATCCAGAAGAGAGTCTAAAGGTTGTTGTAATCTCTTATGGCAATGGTGTTAGAGCTTTAAAAAAAGATTATGATAAAGATACTTTAACAAGAATAAATTCTTTAATGGAATATGATGTTGAATTTATTGTATGTAAAAATACAATGGAAACAATGAATTGGACTAAAGATGACTTTATCGATGGTGTATCTTATGTTCAAGCAGGTATTGTTGAACTTATAGAGAGACAAGTTGCTGGATATGTTGGCATAATTGCTTACTAAACTAATATAATAAATAACTACATTAAATTTAGTTTCTATATTTATAATAAAAAATAAATATAGAACTAAGCCTATTTTTATAGAATAAATCAAACACAAAAAAGGAGTTAAAATGTTTAAAAAAGTTTCATTATTACTACTAGTTTTTGTTTTCTCATTAACTTTAGAAGCAAATAAAATTAGTAAAGAAGAGTGTACTAAAGACAATTTCATTTTTGCAGGTGGGGAGTGTATTGAATATAGAGCTTATAAGGGGGAATCTAATGATAGAATTGTTGTGATTGTTCATGGAACTTGGGATGAAGGAACTAATACTTTAGGAAGATATGCTCCTTTTGCTGAAACTATGAATATGAATACAGATTTAACTACAATTGCTGTTGCTCTTCCTGGTTATTCAGGTTCTTCAACAAATAATTTTACATCTTTAGCTCATAAAGGTGTTAAAAACTTAGCAGCAAAAAAAGAGTATGTTTTATTTTTGGGAAAATTGATTAAAGCATTAAAAGAAAAATATAATGCTGAAGAAGTAACATATATCGGACATAGTGCTGGAGCTATGATGGGAGCTACTTTAATGGGTTTAAATCCAGATTTAGTTCAAAATATTGCATTAGCAGGTGGAAGATATGATATTCATAAAGATGAAAAAGGTGATTTAATCTCTTTAGTTGATGTTATAGATGATGTTAATAAAGAAGCAAAATTTCTTTTTATTTATGGAACAAAAGATGAAATCTCTAAACCTGAAGTTACAACATCATTTTATAAAATTGCACAAGAAAAAGGCTTAAATGCAAAATTAGTTAAAGTTGAAGGAGCAGGGCATATTGATTTAGATATGACTGATGCTTCAATAGAAGCTATAACTGAAATGTTAGAAGAGGAATAATTATTCCTCTTCATAAAACTCTAACTCTCTATATGCATCAAATACATTTCTAGAATTTAACTCATCATATAAAGCCTTATTTTTAAACTCTTCCATTTTTATAACTTTTGTTATGTTCTCAACTCCTACATCTTCTTCAATTGCTTCTAAAACTCTTTGTTTTAATAATGTAAAATATTGTTTTGTTTCATTTATTGCATTTTTACTTGTATCTAAACCATGACCTGGTACTAAATTTTTGTAGTCCATTTTTTCAATCATCTTTATAGCTTTTAATTGACCTATTACTGAGCCATCTCTATTAGATGTTATTCTTCCATTCATTACTAAATCACTTGAAAATAAAGTTTTTATTTGAGGTACATATACAAATAGGTCATCACTTGTGTGTGCTTTAGTTCCAACAGGAATAATTTGAAACTCTAATCCATTTATATTTAAAATAGTAGGTTCTTTTATCTCTTTATCTATTTTTACTATTTTTGTATTTTTTATTGCATCAGGTGTTAACATTTTGAACATTCTTGTTTTTGAGTTTTCTTCATAATGTTTATTTATTGCTGAAGAACCTACAAGTTTAGAATTAAATTTTTCTTTATGAAAAGATGCTCCTAACCAATGGTCGTCATGTTCATGAGTTAGAATAACTGTATCTACTGGTAAATTAGCAATCTTTTGCATCTGTTCATATGCTTGTTTTGCAATTTCATATGTTCCTCCAGAATCAATTAAAACATAACTTTTCCCTGTATTTACATAACAATGATTTGACATAAAACCACCATTTTGTTTTGATGGAGCTTCAAGCTTACCTAGAAAACACCATGTATTTTCATTTACTTTTTCAGGCTTAAGCTTGTAATCAAAACCAAATAGTGAAACGGTTCCTAAAATTAAGATTGAACTGATAGTTTTTTTCATTTTATTCCCTATATTATAATTATAAAATATTATATAAACAAAAAATTAATATATAATTATATTTTATAATTAGGGTCTTGTGTTTGAGTAATTTTAAGATGGTATGATAATGTTGAATTCACAACCTTTTAGTTGTTTTCCTTCAAATTTATATACACTATTTTTAGCAGTTATTGTACCTTTTAAATGTTTACTTATAATCTGGTTAGTCATATATAATCCAATCCCAGTACCTAAACTTTGATGCTTAGTAGTAAAATAAGGTTCAAATATTTTATTTATTATATTTTCTTCTATTCCTCCAGCAGTATCTTTCATATTTATAATTATATTTGAATCTTCTTTCTTAGCATTTATAAAAACAAATCTATATCTTTCATCTATTGAATTTATATTAAAAGCATCATGTGAATTATTTATTATATTTAATAAAGCTTGTGTAAAAAAGTTTTCATTAATATAAATAAATAAATCTTCATCAACATCATCTATATATTTAATTGCATCAATTTCAGATTTCATCATATTTACTATTTTATTAATAGTAGTTGATAGGTTTAATTCTTCTTTCTTTTGTATATTATTATCAAAATATGAAGCAAAATCATTTACAACTTTTGCTAAATAATTACCATTTTCTAAGATTTTTTCTGAAAATTCAATAATCTCTTTATTTTTCATTGGTTGATTAAATTCATATGAAAGTTTCATTGTACTTGCAACAGTAGTTATTATTGAAAGTGGTTGTTTCCATTGATGAGATACGTTTTTTAACATTTCACCCATAGATGCAACTCTTGCTTGGTTTTGTATTAATAGTTCTTGTTCTTTAACTTTATTTTCATTTTGTTTCTTTTCATCTATATTTCTATGAATACCACAAGCTTGTATCACTTTTCCTTGAGAATCTCTTTGTACAACACCTCCTACACATTCAACCCAAATATAGTTATTATTACTATGTTTTATTCTATATTCAATTGAAAAAGATATCTCTTTTTTAAAAGCATCATCAATTGTAGTTGTAACATATTGAAAATCTTCAGGGTGGATTTTATCAAACCATTGAGAGATAGTGTTATCAAAGTTTTCTTTTTTTATTCCTATCATATTAAGCCAGATATCATTTACAAAAAGTTTTTTAGTATTTATTTCCCAATCCCAATAGCCCAATTCACTACTATTTATCACATTTAAAAGTTGTATTTTTGAGTTATTTAACTCTGTAGTTCTTTCTTTTACTTTTGTATCAAGATTTTTATTAAGTTTTTCAAGTTGTTTATTTTTAATATATATTTTTTTATTAAAATTATAATAAAAATATACAAATATTAATGTAGCAATTAAAATATAAATTGCAGATTTTAATGTCTGTTCAAAAGCTTTATTATATGCTACTTTTAGAGGTTTTTCAATAGACATAATAGCTTTAATATTTCCCTCTTTTTCACCAAAACCTGCAGTGTCTCCATACATCTCAACAAGTTGTTTTGGTGCTATTTCAGGGGTATCGTGGCATCTCATACATTTGGCTTCAAGTTTTCTTGTAGGCAATGCTAAATATAATACATCTCCATCTTTAGTTTTTTTTATTGTTTCATAAGAATCAATTTTACCTGAAATAAATTGATCTAAAATCTCTTTTTCCTCTTTTGTTGTCATATTGTTTGGATTTCTGGGATTTGGAGAAGCAAATCTAATATCGATTGGTGGTAGGTTTAAACTTTTTTTTATTTCGTTGTAATATTCATTAACTTTATTTGCACTATAAGTTGATGATAATAAAGGAGATGTAAAATAATGATATGAAATTATACCTTTTTTTTGGAGTTCATATATCTCATCTTTTTGGTCATTACTTACATATTTTCTAACTGCTTTAGTTTGAATAAGCACATCTTGAATATTTATTTTTTCATTATATATCTCACTATTTTTATTATCTTGATAAATAAAATAAATAACAAAAATATACAAAAAAAAAGCTATAGATACAATTTTTTTGAATTTTAACATGTTGTTGTAATTCAAATTTGGCTCCAAATAAATATAAATATTTATTATATAATAAATCAAATAAATTTATTCTATTTTAAACTATATTTAGAAAATATATAGTAGCATCAATTATTAAAATACAGGATTTATCATGGATAAAAAAAGACAAATACAATTTAATCTAAATAATTTTTTATTAGCACTTTCGTATCCTTTAGATGCAATAGAAAATGAATATTATAATACCGATTTAAAACATTCAAAAAAAATCGCTTTTATAGCATTAAAACTAGCAAAAGAGTTTAATTATGAAAAAGAGTATCTTTCAGATATATGTTCTTATTCATTAATTCATAATATTGCATTAAAAGAAACTACTAAACGTGAAAAAGAGTATTGTTTACTTGGAGAAGAGTATATAAAAAGTTTCCCTTTCTTAACAGATGAAAAGGAGATAATTAAATATCATTGTGAACACTATGATGGAAGTGGTGTTTTTGGATTAAAAGGGGAAGAGATACCTTTGTTTTCACAATTTATAGCTTTTGCAGATATTATAGATTCAAATTTTGATTTATCAAATAAAGATATCTCTAACAGAGAAAGAATTGTTAATTTTGTAAAGAATAATGAACTAGTATTGTTTTCATCAGATATTGTAGAGTGTTTTATAGAGTTTAGTGAAGTTGAGTCTTTTTGGTTAGATTTGCAAAATGAGCAAGAGATGTTAACTTATATTTTTTCTTCACTATTTGATTATACTCAAGCATTAGATTTTGAAGACATTCTTTCAATGACTTCAATTTTTTATAAAATTATAGATAAAGAAAGTAGATTATTGGAAAATTGTAAAAAGGTTGCTGATTTTTATAATTTTGATCATAAAGATAAACAAACGTTTTTAATTGCGGCTAGTTTATCAAATGTTGGTAAGTTTTTTATACCTCAGAAGCTCATAGATAAGGATATAGTTTTAGAGCCATATGAACATAAACAGATTAAAGCTTACCCTTACTATACAAACAAGACATTATCAAATATAATTGGTTTTAGTGATATAAATACTTGGGCAACTAGAGTGCAAGAGTTTATTGATGGTAGTGGGTATCCTTATTCATTTGAAGGAAAGGATTTAAGTTTAAAAGATAGATTATTGAGTATTACAAATATATATTCATCTTTAACTTCTGAAAAAAAATATAGAGATGCTTTTTCAAATATTGAAGCAATTAAAGTATTAGAAACTTTTGCTAAAGAAGGGAAAATAGATAAAGCAATTAGTGAAGATTTTAAAAAGATATTTATTTAAGACTACCCTTAGGTAGTCTTTATTCTGATGTAGTTGTTAAGTTTAACATTTTCCAAGAGTACATTCCACCTCTATACCATTTTAATTTTTCTTCTGGATATCCAAGTTTTATAAGATTTTCAATGGCAAATGTAGATTGTGGGCACCATGCTCCATTACAAAAAAGTACTAACTCTTTTGCTTTTGAAAAGTCATATTTACCATCACTTATCTCTTTTACTCCAATCATTTCTAATACATCATAAAAATCATCAGGGTATTTATCTTTGTTAAAATAAGTAAAGGGAATATTTTCAGCTGTAGGAATACTCATTTGTAAAAACCAATCAGGAAGCCTTGCATCAATAAGAAGCTTATTTTTGTCTGTTTGAGCTTCTTTTATAAATTTAATTACTTCAAGTTCTCCTATTGTTTCAATTTTATCCGTAATTTTCATTGGTGTGATTTTACCAACAGTTGTTACAAATTTCTTAATACATTTTGAAGGAAGTTTTTCATTTGCATAATTCCCTGACCAGATATTTTTAGGGTCAGCACCATTTATTGAACGACACTCTTCATCATGTATTCTTGTAATTGTGATGGTTTTATCATCGTAGTTCTTAACATCTACTCCCATGTTTTTTAAATCAAAACCTTTTGCATTTAATGTACTAATGATTACAACTGAAACCAATAATACAAGTGCTTGTTTTATTTTCATTGCTAACTCCTTTTATAATATTTTTATATATAAATATATTATAAGAATAACCTATATTTGAGCTTAAAAAATTATAATAATATTTCTTCATTAATCTTGAGAAATAAAACTATTTTATAATTAATAATATAAGGTATATACAATGAAAGAGATAAATATAGAGATTAATGGTTTATCAATAATTGAATCAAATAGAGCATTAAAATTGATAAATCATCTAATAAAAGAACTTAGCTTTTTAGACTTAAGAAGATTTACAAATATACTAATTAGCTCTGATTATAAAAATGATATATCTTTTTTATTGAATAATAACTCAAAAAAAAATAGATTTGAAATGTCAAAAGATATTTATGCTGCAGTGTTAACTTTAGAAACAAAAAATGATTATGAATTTTATTTAGTAGTAAAATCAAAAATGATAAAAAATTATTTAAAAAATGAAGAAGAATTAGATGCCAAAAAACTCTTCCATATATTACATCATGAGTTTGCACATATTCATGACAATAATAAAAAAATTGATGCTTTTAAAAATATATTAAAAAATAAGCGATATGAAGGTGTAGATTCTATAACCTATCCAATTGCAGAACTTTGCTGGAGTGAATATATAGCAAACTATATATCTTCTAGTAGTGCAATAAAAACAGATTATCCTATTAGTTTTGCAAATAGTTTATTATATAAAGTTAATAAATTAAAAGATATAAAAACACAACTAACAGCTTACAAAATAAATAATTCAAGGGAAGATCTAATTCAATTAAGCATAAAACAGGTCGAATCTGTATTAAAAAGTGCATCATATTTAATAGGGTATTTAAATGGATTAAATATAAATCTAAATCAATTAGATTGTTTACTTGCCTTGGAGTTAGAAAAAACAGATTTTATAGAAACCTTTATAAATTTAACACATGAATTAAATTCAATACATCACCTTTATCCAAATGGATTTATAACTTTAAATATCTACAATAATCTAGCTTACTTAATCAAAGAGTATTATAAAATATTAGGCATACATCTATTTGAAGAAGATAATGTACTAAAAATAAATTTATATTAAATCTCTTTTTCCCTCATAAATACAGGCACTTAAATACTTAATCATTAGTTCTGTTTAATTTATATACAATATTTTATTTAATTTAAGTTTTATTTAATAATCCTATTGATATATATCTGATATACTTTTGATATATCAATAATATTTTAATAAAATATATTATAGATATATAAATTAAAATAAGATGAAAAGGATATGTCAAATAATTTATTTGACAAAAGGTAATATGATGAAAACAACTAGTACAGATTGGCTTTATACAGTTATGCCAGCCGTGTTTACATGGCTAAAAGAGTCAGAATCAGGTGTCCTTGAAATAGACTTTGATGAAACACGAAGACAGGCTGAATATGTCTTAAAAGCTCAAGGAAAGGGCGGAAGTAGAATGGGGGGACTTGTCGCTTCTGGTACTTTAGGTGAGAATAGTTATTTAAGCAACGAACAGCGGCTTTCTTTACTTAAATCACTTTCTGAAGTTGCTAAGGAAAACAATGTTCCATTGATTAGTGGAGCTTCGGCAGAAACTAAAGAAGAAATTGCCAAAATCATTGCAGGACTAGCAACAGTTGGTGTGGATACTGTTATGGTTATGCCTCCAAAAACTTTAGAAGTTCCTTCTGATGAAGATATGTATGCTTATTATGCTCTTGCTGCAACAGCTGCAAAAGAGGCAGGAGTAACAATAATGCCTTATAATAACCCTGATGCAGCTGGATATCATGCAATCTCAACAAATACTCTTATTAAACTTGCTTCTTTACCTGAAGTAGCTGCTCTTAAGATATCGACGATAGATGTGTCTATTATTGAAACACTATTGTTAGTGAACAAAGATTTAAAAATCTTGGCAGGTGTTGACACTGTAACTGTATATGCTGGACTTGCTGGAGCATGCGGTGGAATTACAGGTGTCGGTACTATTTTCCCAAAAGCTAGTATTACTATGCAGGAGTACGTTTTAAAAGGAGAATGGGATGAGGCTCTAAAAGTTTCTCAGGCTATGAACTCTATTTCATATCTAGATGGTCAGCCACTTCTTATGGAATATCTTAAGTTTGCAATGGGACTTCATCATAATGATGTTGATGGAGGACTTCGTACACTTGGTAAAAAATTAACTCCTGAGCAAATTGAAGATGTTCGAGCAAGATATATTCTAGCAAAAGAAAGAATTGAAGGCTTGGGGTTATTAGATTAATCCTATTGATGATATCAAAAAATTTAATTAATCTAAATGGTTGGTATGAAATGTAAATTTATTGGAGTTTGTCCAGTAGTTACAACTACCAGCATTATGAAAAAAGGATATAAAATGAGTTTACATGGTAAAAACTTTATAGGAAATATATTATCATCAAATGGTGATAAAAGTAGCAAAATATATGATATTCACTCTAATGAATCATTAGAGGGGGTATTTTACCATGCTACAAAAGAAGAAGTGGATGAAGCTTTAGAAAAAGCAAATTTAGCTTTTTTTGAATACAAAGAAAAAACTCAAGCTCAAAGAGCTGAGTTTTTAGAAACTATTGCTGATGAGATTATAAATCTAGGAGATGAACTTATTGTAAGAACTATTGCTGAATCTAATCTTCCAAGACCAAGAATTGAAGGTGAAAGAGGTAGAACCGTAGGACAACTTAGAATGTTTGCAAATCTTTTAAAAGAGGGCTCTTGGGTTGAAGCAACAATAGATGAAGCTCTTCCAGATAGAAAACCACTTCCTAGAAATGATTTAAGAAAGATGTTAAGACCTATTGGAGTAGTTTCAGTATTTGAAGCTAGTAATTTTCCTTTAGCTTTTGCTTGTGCAGGTGGAGATACAGCTTCAGCATTAGCTGCTGGGTGTCCAGTCATTGTAAAAGCTCACTCTTCTCATAGTGGAACATCAGAGCTTATTGCAACTGCAATTATAGAAGCAGTTAAAAAATGTAATATGCCTGATGGTACATTTTCTATGGTTCATGGTGAAGGAAGAACTGTTGGTCAACAAATAGTACTTCATGAAGTAGTAAAAGCTGTTGGTTTTACAGGTTCAACTCAAGGTGGTATGAAACTATTTGAACTTGCTAATCAAAGAAAAACTCCAATTCCAGTTTTTGCAGAAATGGGTAGTATAAATCCTTGTTTATTTTTACCAACTGCTTTAAAAGATACTAAAAATATGGCAGAACTTTATGCTAGTTCTATTACTGTTGGAGTTGGTCAGTTTTGTACAAATCCAGGATTGATTTTATTAGTAAAAGATGAAAACTCAGATGCTTTTAAATCTGAATTAGCAAAATCAATTGAAAATATTTCTCCTACTACTATGTTATCAAGTGGTATACAACAAGCTTTTGAAAAATCAAAAACTGATGCCTTGTCTCAAGATGATATTGAGTTATTAGGTGAATCAAAACTTAAAAATACAAGAGCTGAAGGTAGACCAACAGTTGCTTATGTTACAGCAAAAACATTTATCTCAAACCCAAAACTCCATGAAGAGGTTTTTGGTCCATATTCACTTGTTGTTGAGTGTGAAAGTAAAGATGAACTTGATTTGGTAATTGAGTCATTAGAAGGACAATTAACTGCAACTGTTATGGGTGAAGAGTCTGATATGCATGAGTTTAAAAAGCAAATATTTTCTTTAGAAAATAGATGTGGAAGAATCCTTTTTAATGGAGTTCCAACTGGTGTTGAAGTTTGTCACTCTATGCAACACGGGGGTCCTTTTCCTGCTGCTACTGATTCAAGATTTACTTCTGTTGGAACAGGAGCTATTAGAAGATTTGTTAGACCTGTTTGTTTCCAAGATTGTCCAAATTCTCTACTTCCTGAAGAGCTTAAAGATGAAAATCCTTTAGAGATTCTTAGAATTGTTAATGATAAGTATACAAGAGAAAGAATATGAGATTTATAGAAAAAGAAGAAGTTATTAAGAACTTAGATTATCCTTCATTGATAGAAGTATTAAAAAATGCTTTTATTAATAAGATTAAAGTTCCTGATAGACTTCATTATGATTATGAGAATCCAGAAGAAAAAATTGATTCAACTTTACTTTTAATGCCTGCTTGGCAAGAGGGTGTTAGTGTTGGAACTAAGATATTAACTGTATCTCCAAATAATGCTAAATATAATCTACCAGCTATAAATGGTATTTATATTCTTTTTGATGGGCATAAAGGTGAACTTCAAGCAATTATTGATGGTAAACCCTTAACTTCAAAAAGAACAGCAGCAGCTTCTGCATTGGCTAGTTCATATTTATCAAGAAAAGATTCAACTTCTATGTTGATGATAGGAACTGGTGCATTAAGTAAAGAGTTAATTAAGGCTCACTCTTGTGTAAGAGATTTAAAAGCGATTTATATTTGGGGTAGGGATAAAAGTAAAGCCCAAAAAATAGTAGATGAACTACCTGAATACAATATTCAAGTTGTTGAAAATATTGAAGATAAGATTTCAAACGTTGATATAGTTTCTTGTGCAACTTTAAGTCATAACCCTTTGATTTTTGGAAAAAACATAAAAGAAGGGCAACATTTTGACTTGGTTGGAGCGTATAAACCTGATATGAGAGAAGCTGATGATGAGTTTATTAAAAATGTAGATATTTTTATAGACACTAATATGGCTAAAAAAGAATCAGGTGAAATAAAAATTCCATTAGAAAATAAGATAATATTCGAAGAAAATTTTAAAGCTGACTTGTTTGATTTAACAAGAGGAAAAAAAGAAGCACGAGTGAGTGATTCTCAAATAACTCTTTTTAAATCTGTTGGGCATGGATTAGAAGATTTAGCCGCAGCAAGATTAGTTTATGAGAAAGTAACTAGGAGTTAGAAATGTCTTGTAAAACATTTTTTTGTGTAGATGCACACACTTGTGGAAATCCAGTAAGAGTAGTTTGTGGTGGGGCACCTTTACTTAAGGGAGCTAATATGAGCGAAAAAAGACAACACTTTTTAAAAGAGTTTGATTGGATTAGAAAAGGTTTAATGTTTGAACCAAGAGGTCACGATATGATGAGTGGTTCAATAGTATTTCAACCAAGTAGTGATGAGTATGACGTATCTATACTTTTTATAGAAACAAGTGGATGCCTGCCAATGTGTGGACATGGAACAATAGGAACAGTTACAGTTTTAATTGAGAAAGAGATTGTAACACCTAAAAAAGAGGGTGAATTAAGAATTGAAACACCAGCTGGATTAGTTGTGGCAACTTATACAAGAGATGAAAAAGATAGAGTTAAATCAGTGAAAATTGTAAATATCCCATCTTTTTTACACTCTACAAATCTTGAAGTCGAATCTTCAGTATTGGGTAAATTAACTGTTGATGTTGCATATGGTGGAAACTTTTATGCAATCGTTGAGCCTCAAGAAAACTTTGCTGGTATGGAAAACTATACTGCAAGTCAATTAATCTCAATGAGTAAAGAGTTAAGGGACAAACTTAATGAAAAATATAAGTTTGTACATCCTAAAAATGAAACTATTTGTGGTTTATCTCATATTGAATGGACTGGAAAAACTATTGATGATAGTTCAACAGCAAGAAATGCTGTTTTTTATGGAGATAAAGCAATTGATAGATCTCCTTGTGGAACAGGAACAAGTGCTAGAATGGCTCAATGGTATTCACGAGGTATGTTAAAAAAAGGTGATGAATTTATTCATGAAAGTATTATAGGATCAAAATTTATTGGACGAATTGAAAAAGAGCTTGAATTAGCAGAGTATAAAGCTATAGTTCCTTCTATCGAAGGTTGGGCTAAAATTACTGGTTTAAACACAATTACAATTGATGATGATGATCCTTATGCACACGGGTTTCAGGTAATATAATATGAAAAATATAGCAATAATTGGTGGTGGAATAAGTGGACTCTTTTCTGCTTACTTTTTACACAAAAGTGGTTATAAAGTTAGTGTTTATGAGTCTAGTAAAATAGGTGTTGAATGCTCTTACGGTAATGCAGGATTAACTGTACCTAGTCATTTTGAAGCATTGGCAAATCCAGGTGTATTAAAAAAGGGTTTAAAATGGATGTTAAATCCTAATTCACCATTCTTTTTAAAACCTAGATTTGACATGGATTTAATTAAATGGATTATTAGATTTAACTCTTTTTGTACAAAAAAGAATGTAGAAAATAATAAATATTTTTTAAGAGATATCAGTCTTTACAGTACATCTTTATATAAAGATTTAATGAATAGTACAGATTTTGATTTTGATTACAAAAATACAGGTCTTTTGATGTTATGTAAAGAAGAAAAAACATTAAAAGAGGAAGAGCATTTAATAAAAGAAGCTAATGAATTAGGTCTAAAAGGAAGAATATTAAATCAAGATGATTTAAAACAGCTTGAGCCGAATGCATCTTTTGATGTTCTAGGAGCAGCTTATTATGAAGATGATGGAAGAGTTCAGCCATATGATTTGATTATTGCTATAAAAAATTATTTGGAAAAAGAGGGTGTTGTTTTTAAAGAAGACTGCACTATCAAAGATATAAACATCTCTAATGTAAAAATAGATTCAATTGTTGATAACAATAATAATGTTTACTATGCAGATGAGTTTATTTTTACAGCAGGTGTCTATACATCAAATATTGCTAAAAAATTCAATCTTAATATCCCTATGCAAGGTGGAAAAGGTTTTTCTTTCAAAGTTGATAAGAATGATGCTTTAAATTTTACAACACCTATGATATTAGCTGAAGAGAAAGTTGCAATAACACCATATGATTCTTATGTTAATTTTGCTGGGACGATGATGATTTGTGGTGAAGATAAATCAATTGTTCAAAGAAGAGTTAATAATATCAGAAATGCTTCAAACAATTATATAAATGGATTAGATATTAAAGAGAATCAAATGGATGATTTATGGGCAGGATTAAGACCTTGTTCTCCAGATGGAATTCCATATATTGGAAGAAGTAAAGAGTTGTCAAACTTGATTATTGCGACAGGACACGCAATGATTGGTATATCACTTGGCCCTGCAACAGGGAAAATTGTTACATCATTGATAAATGAAGAAAAGCCAGATTTAGATATTGAGAAGATGAATCTTTATAGATTTTGATTAAGGAGGGTACTGTAATAGAAAATATAATACATGTATGCAAAAAGAAGAAAGCTTTAAAATCAAAATAAAAAAAGGAAGATTATGAAATTAATTAAAAAATTAGCTCTTGTAGCTACTTCAGTTATAGCTCTAGGAGCAAGTGCAAATGCGGATTTATTAGATAAGGTTCTTGAAAAAGGTAAATTAAAATGTGGTGTTGTTTTAGATTTCCCACCAATGGGTTATAGAGATGTAAAAAACAATCCAGCAGGATTTGATGTGGATTATTGTGGTGATTTAGCAAGTGCTTTAGGCGTTAAATTAGAATTAAAATCTATGTCATTTGCTCAAAGAGTTCCTGCAATTACATCAGGAAAAGTTGATGTTGTTATTGGTTCAACATCTGATACTTTAAAAAGAGCTCAATCAGTTGGGTTTACAATACCTTATTTTGTATTTAAACAACAAGCAATGATAAAAAAAGGTTCAGGTATTAAAACTTTTGAAGATATCAAAGGTAAAAAAGTAAGTGCTGCTTTAAGTACTGTATCTGAAACAGAATTTCTTAAAAATGCAGAAAAACTTGAATTTGATAAATCAAACTATTTTTCATCTAAATCAGAAAATGATGCACACTTAGCTTTATTACAAGGAAAAGCTGATGTTATTATTTCTAGTGATACAACAATTACTGAGTTATTAAAACTTGACAAATTTAAAGATTATGAAGCAGGGCCATTTATCCCTAATTATAACGATTATGTTTCACTTATTACAAAAAGAGATGAGTATGGATTTATTAATTATTTAAATCTTTTTGTTCACCAACAAGTAAGAACAGGAAGATATGAAGAGCTAAACAAAAAATATTTTGGTAATTCACCACTTAGAGACTTAACTGTCAATGGAATTTATTATTAATTATTCGGAAGCTTTGCTTCTGAATAATACATCAATGTAAGGATTGATAATGTTTGATTTTGAATATAGTTTTCATTGGATTACAGTTTGGAATGTATTTCCAGAGATGTTGAGTGCAGCATTTGTAACACTTCAAGTTGCAATTATCTCTATGGTTTTAGGACTAGTTATAGGGATATTTTTATCTTTAGGAAAAGATTCAGATAATGAGTTTTTAAGAACACCAAGTGTTCTTTGGATTGAAATAGCTAGAAATACTCCTGCTCTTTTTCAAATATATATGGCCTATTTTGGATTAGGTAGCTTTGGTATTCATTTAAGTCCTTATGTTGCTGTATTAGCTGCTTTAACTTTTAACAATGCAGGATATTTAGCTGAAACATTAAGGGGAGGATTTGCATCTATTGCAACTACTCAAATGTCAGCTTCAAGGTCACTTGGTATGAATAAGTTTCAAGCATATAGATATGTTATTGTACCTCAAGTTTTAAGAAAAGTTTATCATCCAATTACAAATCAGATGATTTGGTCATTGTTGATGACATCTTTAGGAACACTTGTAGGAATGCTAGAACTTACAGGAAAAACAGACCAGTTACAGTCTTTGTCTTTTAGAACATTTGAGTTTTATTTAGTAACTGCTGGAATGTATTTTGTTATGGCAAAAATCATTCTTCTTGGTTCTCGATTAGTTGGATATAAGTTATTTAAAGGGGATATATAATGAGTAATCAACAATTAAAAAAATTAATTTATTCATTAGTTGGATTATACTTAGCTTATGAATTTATTGATGCTGTTAGAGTATCTACTATAACTGTATATGATTTAAGTTTTATTTTTGATGGTTTGATCAGAACAATAATGATTTCAGTAGTTTCAATTACTATAGGAACATTTTTTGGTTTGATTTTTGGTTTTATTAAAAGTAATTCAAATATGTATGTAAATTTTATTTTAGATGGATTTTTGGATATTTTAAAATCTGTACCATTAATTATTCAATTTATTTTATTTTATTCATTAATGGGTATTTTAGAGATTGATATTTCAGTATTCTGGGTTGGAGCAATTGTTTTATCTACTTATACTTCAGGGTTTGTTACTGAAGTTGCTAGAGCAGGTATTGACTCTGTACCAAGTACTACAAGAAGAGCTGCTAGATCTTTAGGTATGAGTTTTTGGCAAGATTATATTTATATAGTTTTCCCTTTAGGTTTAAGAACAGTTTTTCCAGCTTGGATCAATATTGTTTTATCAGTTATAAAAGATTCAGCACTAGTTTCAGTTATAGGATATATGGAGTTATTAAGATCAACTCAAGAGATGATTTCAAAAACACAAGAAGCTTTATTGCTATTGATTGGTGTTGGAATATTTTATTTTATTATCTCATATCCAATTTCATTATATGCAGCAAATTTAGAAAGGAAGTTAAAAGTATGATAGAATTAAAAGGTGTACATAAATCATTTGGTGATTTAGAAGTTTTAAAAGGGATTGATTTAACAGTACAAAAAGGTGAAGTTCTTTCTGTAATTGGAGGTTCTGGGTCTGGTAAATCTACTATGCTATATTGTATTAATGCTATTGAAAATATTCAAGCTGGAGAGATTATTGTTGATGGAATTTCTGTTCATGATAAAAAAACTGATAAAAATAGATTAAGACAAAAGATTGGTATGGTTTTCCAACAATGGAACTCTTTCCCCCATTTAACTGTTCTTGAAAATGTAATGTTAGCTCCTATGAAAGTTTTAGGAATGTCTTATGAAGAAGCTAGGTATATAGCTAAAGACCAGCTTGAAAGAGTAGGGCTTCGAACAAAACTAGATGAATATCCAACTAGAATGTCAGGTGGTCAGCAACAAAGATTAGCAATAGCAAGAGCACTTGCTATGAAAGCTGAGTATATGTTGTTTGATGAGATTACATCAGCACTTGATCCTGAACTTGTTGGAGAGGTTTTAGATACACTTAGACTTTTAAGGGATGAAGGTATGACTATGATATGTGTAACCCATGAAATAGCTTTTGCTAGAGAAGTGTCAGATAGAATTGCATTTTTTCATAAAGGTTTAATTGAAGAGATTGGAACTCCAGAACAAGTGATTGGAAACCCACAAAAAGAGAGAACTCAACAGTTTTTATCAAAAGTACTACATTAAATTTATAAATAAGAGTTAGTGGATAAAGGATTATAATGAATAAAAAAATATATGTATTATCACTAATTCTTTTTGTAATTTTACTTTGGGCAGCAAACTTTGTTTTTATATCAATATTATTAATGGAGATTGAACCTTTTACGGCCTTAACTCTAAGATTTATAGTAATTTCAATTCTTCTTTTTCCTTTTATGCTTAAATTACCTAATTTAAAAGACTTTTTATATTTATTTATTGCAACATTATTAATTGTTCCCGGACATTTTGGTTTACTTTTTTTATCAATTCAAAGTACAAAAAGTTTAGGGGGTATATCATTACTTATACAACTTTCTATCCCTTTTTCTATTCTTTTATCTTGGATTATATTTAAAGATATTCCATCAAAACTACGTATTTTTGGTCTTTTTATATCTTTTGTAGGAATAATTTTTTTATTATACGATCCAAATTTATTAGAAAGTAGAAAAGCATTTATATTAGCTATTTTTTCAGCTTTATTTTTGGGTTTTTATTTTATTCTAGTAAAGAAAATAAAAAAGGTAAAAAGTATAGCAATAATTGCATGGACATCATTTTTAGGTATTCCTATGATGAATCTATTTATGTTATATGATAATCAGAGCTTTAGTGTTTTAAGTGATATTCAAAACAATATGACATATTATTCATTTTTTTATGTTGTTATTGCAGGAAGTATTTTAGGTCATGGTATTTGGGCTTATTTATTGAAAATAGAAGATATAAGTTTTATATCACCATTTTTATTACTTATTCCTCTTTTAACATCTATTTTAAGTATTTTTGTTTTTAACGAACAAGTAACATTTAGATTTATTATTATTGGAACGGTTATTATTATTGGTATTTTCTTAGTTTTTATTTCAAAGCAGACAAAAGAAAGGAAAAACAATGAATATAGTTGATTATATTAAGCTTAGTCTAGATAAGGATAATTATGATAAGATTATTATTTATTTAAATGAAAATATAAATATTGATGTAAAAGTTAAAGAAAAAGTAAAATATTTAAAATTAAGTGCAGTAATACTTAAAATTACTGGAACATTCTACAAAAAGAGAAATATAGTTCTTAATATGCTAAATCATAATTAAGATAAAGGAATAATGATGTCAGAAAATAATTTATCATCAAAAGCTTATAAAATTTTAGAAGAGTTACTTGTAACACTAAAACTTGAACCAGGAAAAACATATTCAGAAAAAGAGCTTATGGCTTTATCTGATATAAGTAGAACACCATTAAGAGAAGCATTATTAAAACTAGCTAATGAATCTTTGATTACAATTATTCCAAGACGTGGAGTACAAATATCTGATATTAATATGACAAATCAATTATCAATATTAGAAACAAGAAGAGTTTTAGACAGACTTTTAATAACAAGAGCAACAAAATATGCAACAACATTCGAAAAAAATAAGATTTTAGATTTTAAAAAACATATGCAAATTGCAGTAGATGAAAAAGATGTAAATAAATATTTAAGAGTTGATAAACTTTTAGATCAAGCTATTTTTGAATCAGCAAAAAACTCATTTGCAGCAAATGCTACAGCACCTTTACATATTAGAAGTAGAAGGTTTTGGTATTATTTTAAAGGTGTCGACGATTTAGAGGATTCAGCTAAAATTCATATGAAATTAATAGATGCAATTTTAGAATCAAATGAAGAAAAAGCTTGTGAGACATCAGATTTAATTATTAATAAGTTAGTAGATATTGTAAAAAATCAAATAGGTATTTAAACTTATTTATTATATTTCATAATAAGAATTTGCTCATAAAGCATATACCCATAACCTTTTGGAAGTTCTGGGTGTTCTCTTTCCACAAGTGCGATGATCTCTTTTATTTGGTCTTCGGGCATATTTTTAACTATTGGTAAAATAGTTCTTTCAATTGTTTTTTTAAACTCTTTGATCTCTTCTTGTGTCATATATAATTCTTTGTTTAGATTTAGTGAGTTGCAATTATATAGAAATTATCTAAAAAGCTAGTTAATTTAATTATAAAATTATTTTAAAATTTAATTATTTTCTTTTTTTAATGAAAAATATATTTAATGAAACTATGTAAAAAATATGATATAATCGCGAAAATATATATAATAATAGGAAAAATAGTTTTGGTAGAATTAAGTAAAAAAATATCCAAATTAGTTGGTAAAACAAATGCTGAATATGAATTAATAAAAGAAGGCGATAGGGTTTTAGTAGGATTTTCTGGTGGAAAAGACTCTACAACTTTAATTCATGCATTAAACCATTTAAAAAGAGTTGCACCTTTTAATTTTGAATTTAAAGCTGTTACGGTAACTTATGGAATGGGTGAACAAGTAGAATTTCTTGCAAAACATTGTGAGGAACATGGTATTGAACATGAAATTGTTGATACTGAAATTTTTGAATTAGCAGGAGAAAAAATTAGAAAGAATTCATCTTTTTGTTCTTTCTTTTCAAGAATGAGAAGAGGATACCTTTACTCAACAGCACAAGAACAAGGTTATAATAAATTGGCATTAGGTCATCATTTAGATGATGCAATGGAATCATTTTTTATGAACTTTCTTTATAATGGAGCATTAAGATCTATGCCACCAATATACAAAGCTGAAAATGGTTTAGAAGTAATTAGACCATTGATTTTTTGTAGAGAGAGACAACTTCGTGCTTTTGCTCAAAGTAATGAGATTAATGTAATTGGAGATGAAGCCTGTCCTGCAATGAGGTTTGATATAAAAATGCCTTATGCTAGGGAAAAAACTAAAGAACTTTTAGCAAAAATGGAAGAAGATAATCCTCAAATGTTTATCTCAATGAAAGCAGCATTTAATAATATACAAACATCTACTTTTTTTACAAAAGAATTTTTAGATAGAGATTAGTATGAAAATTTTAATCTCTTCTTGTCTTCTTGGTGAAGATGTAAGGTATGATGGAGCTAATTCAGCAATAGCATACACTAATTCTTTTACTTTTTCTGAAAAAGAAAAGTTCATGGATATACTTTGTGAAAATGAAATATACTCTTTTTGTCCCGAAGTATCAGGTGGACTTTCTATACCAAGGGCTCCAGCTGAAATAATTTCAGCAAAAAAGCCTTTTATGGTAAAAAATGAAAAAGGTGAAGATGTTACAGTTAATTTTCTTTTAGGAGCAAAAAATACTCTTGATTTGTGTCTAAGTGAAAATATAAAAGTTGTATTGTTAAAATCTAATTCCCCCTCTTGTGGAAATGAAAAAATATATGATGGTACTTTTTCTGGCAAGCTTGTAGAAGGAGAAGGGTTAACTGCAAAATTACTGTTAGAAAATGGCATTTTAGTATTTAATGAATTTCAAATAAATGAGCTTTATAGTTTTTTAAAGAAATGTAACAAAAGTAAATAAAAAATACAATTTAATGTATAGATAATGTTCTTTTTTACTAAATATTAATAATATTATTGATATTATTTAGCACTACACACACATGGAGAGTTGGATGAAGAAGATTGTTCTTATTCTTGTTATGTTAGTTAGCTATGCATGTTCTTTTGATAGAATCTCATTAGAATATGGATATAAAGACAGCATTGATGTTTATGGTTTATCTTTATTTAAAGATTTTGATTACAAGCTTTTTGATATCGCAGATCTAAGCTTAGAAGTTACAACAGAATATGTAGATGGTAAAAATGATAGTATGGCTATTATTAGTACACAGCCATTAGCTACAATTGACATTACTGAAAATTTATATTTTGAAGCAGGATTAGGTGTTGCTTATTTTAGTAAAGAACATTTAGACCATAAACAGTTTGGTATGAATTTTCAATTTAAAGAAAGTATAGGTTTTGGATATAGATTTAATGATAATTTTGATGCTACATTAAAATACAATCATTATTCAAATGCAAATCTTGATGATGATAATTCAGGTTTAGATTTTGTTGGATTAAAAGTAGCTTATAGATTTTAAAAGCTACTTTTTATAAATTTGAATTAACTAATTCAGATAATCTTAGTGGGTCAAGTGCTCCACTAACTCTTTTAACTTCTTTGCTTTCTTTATAAATAATTAATGTAGGTATTGATCGAATACCATATTTAGCACCTAACTCTTGTTGCTCTTCTGTATTAACTTTTATAAATAATGCTTTTAAAGGATATTTTTGAGCTACCTCATTAAAAATTGGTGCCATCATTTTACAAGGTCCACACCAAGGTGCCCAAAAGTCAACTATTACAGGTATATCTGAATTTACAATAACATGATCAAAAGTTGTGTTATCAACTTCAATAGGTGTTGTATCTAATAAAGAGTTCTTGCAATTACCACAGTTCGCAACTTTATATGTATCTTTTTTTGGAATTGAATTAATTTTTAAACAATGAGGACATACTACGTTTAGTTTTGACATATTAAGCCTTTATATCTAAAATTGTATCCATTACTGCTTGTTGAGTTACAACTCCTTGAGCATTTGCACTATATGCAATTGTTGCTGGAGTTTGTTGTACAAGTGAATCAATAATATCACCTGCTGCTTCTTGAAAAACAGGGTCTCCAACTGCATTTGCAACTTGTGCAATATTTTGAGCCATTTGATTAACTTCCATTTGTATAGAAAGCATACTTGATAAGTTATTATTAACTGTCATTTTCAACTCCTTGTTCTTGACTTTGTAAAAGAAGTCTATTTAGGTTTGCCACTCTTGCTATTTGGGCATCAGCACCACTTAATTCATTTGGAGCACTTGCTGCATCTTGAAGTTGTTGCAATTTTAAATTAGCACTTGCTTCATCTTTAGGTATCGAAGTATCAAATCTTACTGAACCACCTGTAGCATAAAGTTTTCCATCAGGTCCTACTTGATAATTATAATTAATTGGAGTAGTAGTTGTAACCTTAGAAGCATGCAACTGTTCATGAATTTTAGTTTCAGAATCTAGTTTTTTAAATTTACTAACAACTCTTTCGTAATCTTTTTCATCATATTTTGATGAAGAAGAAGTTTTATCATAAGAATCAAGAGTTGATTTCTCAACATCTTTTTTCTCAATACTTGCTAATTCTGCTCTTTTTTGAGCAAGTTGCATATATATTGATGATGCTGATTGAGTTGTATTTAATACTTCCATTCTTTTAACCTTTTGATAATTTTATCATCTTTTAAAGCAAAAGTAAAGAAAAGTATTAATAGTCAATTGCTACTTTATATCGAGGATCATCCTCTTCATAAGTACAAAATGGACCTGCATCCTTAAGTATTTTTTTACAATCTTCACTTAAGTATCTAATTACCAACTTCTTACCTGCTTGGGCATATTTTTTTGTTATTGTATCAATAGCTTCAACCCCTGAAATATCCATAACTCTTGCATCTCTAAAGTCTAATACAATATTTTCTGGGTCATGTTTAATATCAAATAGTTCAAAGAATGATGTTGTTGAACCAAAAAATAGTGGACCATCAAATTGATAAACTTTTGTATTTTCATTTTCTCTTTTTGTTCTACTTCTAACTTTTGAATGTTTCCAAGCAAATACTAAAGCAGAAATAATTATACCTGTAATAACAGCAATAGCTAAGTCAGCAAAAATTGTTATAACTGTAACTGCAACCAATACAAATTTATCAGAGTTTGGCATATATCTTATTCTATTTCCACTTTCCCATTCAAAAGTACCAATTGCAACCATAAACATGATACCAACTAAAACAGCAACAGGAATTAATGCAATATAAGAAGATAAAGAGACTACAAATGAGATTAGTAATATAGCTGCTGTTACACCTGATAGTCTTCCCCAACCACCATTTGAGAAATTGATTATTGATTGTCCAATCATAGCACAACCTGCCATTCCTCCAAAGAAACCACATACAATATTTCCAGTTCCTTGAGCAATACATTCTTGGTTTCCACTACCTCTTCTTCCTCCCATCTCATCTAAAACAGATAGTGTAAGTAAAGATTCAATAAGACCTACAAGTGAAACTAAAACAGCATAAGGTAATACTATTAAAATAGATTCTAAATCTAAATGTAATGTTGGAATTCCAAAACTTGGAAGGTTCCCTGAAATATCAGCTAAGTCTCCAACTCTTTTGGTATCTAAATCAAATCCAATTACCACAGCTGATATAACAATAATTGCAATCAGTCCAGAAGGGATTGATGTGGTTATTTTCGGAAAAAACTTAACAATAATCATTGTTGCTAATACTAAAGCATACATAACCCAGTTTTCACCTTTAAAAAGTGGGAATTGTGCCATTGCAATAACAATTGCAAGACCATTTACAAAACCATACATTGCTGGTTGTGGAACTAATCTGATTAATTTACCTAGTCTAAATGCCCCAATAGTTATTTGAATAATACCTGCAAGAATAGTAGCTAATAAAATATATTGTAATATGTAGTTTGCAAGCTCACCATTTTGTGTTAATTGAGACAGCATTTCAGGACTTAAAGATTGTTTTACATCTACACCAAGTCCAACTAAAACAACAGCAATTGCCCCTGTTGCTCCACTAATCATACCAGCTTTACCACCAATTAATGCAGTTATTAAACCTAGTATAAAAGCAGTATAAAGTCCAACTAGTGGTGAAACTCCAGCGATTATAGAAAATGCAATTGCTTCAGGTACTAGTGCAACTGCTACAACTATTCCTGAAAGTACATCACTTTTTATTGATTTTCCAATAAATGTATTTTTAATATTTAACAAAACTATTCCTTATATTATAAAGTCGCGATTATATCTAAACTAAAATTTATCATAGGTTAAGCTATTCATAATAAAATTTATTAGTTTTTTAGCTATAATAACATCCATGAAAAAAGAGTTCTACAAAAGTTTAAGTTTTAAATTAGGTGTACTAATTGTAATTATCCTTTTATCATTATTTACATCAGCTTTTATGTTTAATTCTCAAATTGATAAGTTAAAAAAACGAATAGATTATATATATTTTGGTAATTATATTCCTGTTTTAAAATTGCATACTTTAGATGACTTATTTTCTGATTTAATTGTTTGTATGAAAACTCATAAAAAGTGTAATAGAACTCCTTATTTTAAAAAAATAAAAAAAGAATGGGATTATTATAATAATTCATACAAAGCTGACGAAGAAAGAAAAGTAGTAGATAAAATTAACAAAGATATATTAAATTCACTGACTTTTAAAGCTAAGTTTTCTACATATAATTTAATGATAGAGAAAATCAATTTTTTAAAAGAACATGAAAAAAAAGTTGCTTATAAGAAAAGAAGAGAGTTTTTAGCTGAATACTCATCTATGAAAGATTATCTTTTTTATAATATGATAATTCTTGTTGTTATCTCTTTCCTTTTTATAGCTTTTATTATTTATTCAATTATAAAAAAAGATAATCAACTGAAAATTCTTACTAAAAAATATAAATTAGAATCTATAACAGATGGCATGACAAAATTATACAATAGAAAATATTTTGATAAAATTTTTGATAATATGCCCTTTATTTCCAATGCAAACAATTGGAAAAGTGCTTTTGTGATTTTAGATATAGATTTTTTTAAGCAATACAATGATACTTATGGCCATGATATGGGAGATTTAACCTTAAAAAGTGTAGCTAGTACTCTTAAGAACTATTTTAATAGAGAGTATGAATATGTTTTTAGATTAGGTGGAGAAGAGTTTGGTGTAATACTGTTTGATATTGATGAAGATATTTTAAAAGATTGTTTAGCAGATGTAAATAAAAATATAGAATCATTAAATATTGAGCATAAAAATAGTAAAATCTCAAATGTAGTTACTATTTCTATTGGAGCAGTAATATATGAAGCTAATTCTTACATCTCATGCAATAAGCTGTATAAAATGGCTGATGAGTCTCTTTATCGATCAAAAGAGAATGGAAGAAATCAATATAGAATTTATAATGAAGAGGTAAAATAGATGTTTTTATTTGATAAAAGTAGTCACTTTAATTTAGCTAATTTGGCTACATTTTTTAATATTGCAGCAGGAATGATGGCAATATATTATTTAACACATGAAAATTTTTTAGCAAGTGCATTATTTGCATGGCTTGCGGGAGGATTTGATATTGTAGATGGAAAAATAGCGAGAAAGTATAACTTATCAACTGAGTTTGGGATTCAGTTAGATTCTTTTGCAGACTTTTTATCATTTGTTATTGTTCCAACTATGTTTATATTTTTTGCAGTAATTGATGGAAAAGAGATGATGCTTTTTACTCCTTTAGTTGCCTTTGCTTTTATTTATTATGTAATTTCTGGATTAAGAAGATTAATTCAATTTAATATTAATGCCGAAGAAGGGTCAGTAGAAAAATATTTTACTGGTGTTCCCACTCCTTTAGGAGCTATACTTCTTTGGGTTGTTTATCTTGTTTGGCTTACAGGAATTATAAATGAGAATGTTGTCTTAATATTTATGATTATCATAGGTTTTTTACTAAATTCAAAATTAAAAATAAAGCATCCATAGTTAATGGATAAAATAACTACTATAGATTTAGGTTCTAACTCTTTTAGAGTTTTAATATATGATTGTAAAAATAGTAAAATAGTTGATGAGTACAATGAAGTTGTAGGTATGGCTGATGGCCTTAATACAACAGGTCTTATCTCTAATGAAGCTCAACAAAGAGTTATAAAAGCTTTAAGAAAATCAATACAAAAATTAAATTATTTACCAGAAGATGCTATATGTGTTACAACTGCAGCAATGCGAATGGCAAAAAATAACAAAGAAGTTTTAGCATACTTTAAAAAAGAGATAGGTGTAGATTTTAAAATCATTGATGGTTCAGAAGAGGCAAGATTAACTCTTTTAGCTGTTAAGTATGCTTTAAAAAGAGAAAAAATAAACTCTTCAAATTTTGTATTATTGGATATTGGTGGTGGTTCAACAGAGATAATTGTAAATAATGAAGATAAATTTTATTCTAAAAGTTTTAATTTTGGAATTGTTACTTTAACACAAAAATATCTTTCAAAAAATGATTTATTAAAACAATTATCTGAATATAAAAGTGAGATTAATAACTTTTTATCTAGTTTAAATTTTGATTTAAATAATTATACATTTGTAGCAACTGCAGGAACTCCAACAACAATAGCAGCTGTTAAATTAGGACAAGACTTTTTTCATTATGATAAAAATAAAGTAAATGGAACAATAGTAAATTTAGATGATCTAAAGGATTGTTTAAAAATATTTGAAAATAGTGATGAAGCTACTATAACAAAACTTGTTGGAAAAGGTAGAGTTGAATTTATTGAGGTTGGTATATATATTTACAGAGCTATTTTTGAGGTTCTAGAAAAAAAAGAATCTATTGTATTAGATGATGGATTAAGAGAAGGTGTTGCTGTAAACTATTGTATGCAAAACAGTTTATGATAATAAATCAACACTTTGATCTTGTACTATATTTGCTTGTGAAGTTACTAGATATCCAGAGTTTGCTTTAACTTTGTCTTTTGAAAAATTATTAACTTCTTCTGTAAAGTCAATGCTTTTTTTTCTTTTGTTTTGATTAGATAAATTGACTTGATCTTGAATAGATTTTTTAGCACTTTGGACTAAATTATTATGTAATTCATCAAATTGTGATTCTATATTTTTTAACTCATTTATAGCTTTTTCTACAGAAAGAATCAATTTATCAAGGCTTGCTTGATTATTCAAATCACTTTTATTAATATTTTGTGTTACTAAAGATGCAATAATTGGGGTATTTGGTTTTTCTATTGAAAAATAAGATTCTTTAGTAAAAATTTCTATTCTTAGATTCTCTTCAAAATCATCAACTGCAATTAGTTTTTCTCTTTTATATTTTGTATCATAAGCAATCTCTTTAAAGTTTTGCAACTCCTCTAAAATAGATTTTTTAATATTGTTTTTATCATTATATTCATTATTTAAAGAGAGTGAAATCTCAATATCTCTTAAAGAATTTTGTTCTTTTTCTAACCCTCTTATAGCAATTTTTGTAATTGCAATACCTTCATTAAAAGCTTGAAGAGAAGAGGATAATTCATCTCTTTTTTTATTATAATCTTTTATGTAAAGGGAAAAAGAGTCTTCTTTATCATTGTGAACAACTGATGTATCAGATTTTTTATTAATTTTTTGAGGTGTATTGTTTAATGAAACAAGCCCGTTTTCTATGCTATTTACATCCATATTATTCCTTTTGAAACTCTACTTATTCTACAGAACTTATCATTAATTTAAAATAAACTTAAAATCCCCCCAATCAACTAATTAAAGATAGTATTAATAACATTTTGAGTATAATTTTTGACTAATTTATAATAGGAGAGACAATGAAAATAAGTGGCGCAAAAATGGTTACTGAATCATTAAGAGAGGAAGGGGTTGAAGTAGTATTTGGATACCCTGGTGGCGCTATTATGAATGTCTACGATGAAATTTATAAACAAGGGTTTTTTCAACATATATTAACTAGACATGAACAAGCTGCAATTCATGCCGCAGAAGGTTATGCTAAATCAACAGGAAAAGTTGGTGTTGCAATAGTTACTTCTGGTCCAGGGTTTACAAATGCAGTTACAGGTCTAGCAGATGCATACATGGATTCAATTCCATTAGTAGTGATCTCTGGTCAGGTTCCAACTACAATTATTGGAACAGATGGTTTTCAGGAAATTGATGCAGTAGGTATCTCAAGACCTTGTACTAAACACAATTATTTAGTAAATGATATTAAGGATTTACCAAGAATTATAAAAGAGGCATTTCATATAGCAAGTACTGGAAGACCAGGACCTGTCCATGTTGATATACCTAAAGATATAACAGCTGAACTAGCAGAATTTAAATATCCAAAAGAGGTTAATTTACCAACATATAAACCTACAGTTAATTACAATAAAAGACAATTGAAAAAAGCAATGACTGCAATTTCAACGTCAAAAAAACCAATTTTTTATGTAGGTGGAGGAGCTGTTTTAGCAAATTGTTCTTATGTAATAAGAGAACTTGCTGAACTAACAAATATACCTGTAGTTGAAACATTGATGGCAAGAGGTGTAATGGGTAATGATCATCCATTATTAATTGGTATGTTAGGTATGCATGGAGAGTTTGCTGCAAATATGGCAGCTCATGATACAGATTGTATCATCTCACTTGGTGCAAGATTTGATGATAGGGTAACAGGAAGATTGGATGAATTTGCTAAAAAAGCAAAAGTAGTTCATATCGATATTGATCCAACTTCAATTGCTAAACTTGTACATACAAATTATCCAATTGTTGGAGACTTGAAAGTTACTGTTGAAGGTATGCTTGAAGCTGCAAAAGATATGGAATTTAATGATTATACAAATTGGGTTTCATTACTTAAAGATTATAGAGAAAAAGAGCCTTTAAGATATAACGATTCTGATTCTACAATTAAACCACAATGGGTTATTGAAAGAGTAGGGCAAACATTAGGTGAAAATGCTATTATCTCTACTGATGTTGGACAACATCAAATGTGGACAGCACAGTTTTATCCATTTTCTTATCCAAGACAGTTTAATACTTCAGGTGGATTAGGAACTATGGGATTTGGTCTTCCAGGAGCTATGGGCGTTGCAAGAGGAAATAAAGACAAAGTTTCTATTAACTTTACAGGTGATGGTTCAATTTTAATGAACATTCAAGAGTTAATGACTTGTGTTGAAGCTGATTTACCAGTAATTAATATTATTCTAAACAACAACTATTTAGGAATGGTTAGACAGTGGCAAACACTATTTTATGAAAATAGATTATCAGAGACTGACCTTTCTATGCAACCAGACTTTAAAATGCTTGTTGAAGCATTTGGAGGAGTTGGATATAGAGTTACAACTAAAAAAGAGTTTGATGAAGCATTAAAAGATGCAATTGAAAAGAAAAAACCAGCAATGATTGATGTTGTTGTTTCAAGAGATGAGATTGTATTGCCAATGGTACCAAATGGACATGCATTAAATGAAATGACACTTTTAGGAGATAACAATGAATAATTTTAACCACTATTATGATACTGAAATTGCAAGACAGGTTATCTCTGTGATTGTGATAAATGAACACAATGTATTATCTAGAATTGTAGGTTTATTTTCAGCAAGGGGATATAATATTGATTCTCTAACAGTTGCACCAATTTCAGGAAGTGAATATTCGAGAATGACTATAGTTACAACTGGTGATAAAAGAATTATAGATCAAATTGTAAAGCAACTGAATAAGTTAATACCAGTATTAAAAGTAAACGAACATCAAAATGTAATAGAAAAAGAGACAGTATTAATTAAAATACCAATTGATCAACCTCTTAGTGACATAGATGTAATAGCAAGAGCATATAATGGACATATACAAAATGTAACTGATGATGCTATTGTTATCTCTGCAACAGATGCTCCTAGTAGAATTGCAAATTTTACAAATATTATGAGCAAATTTAAACCACTTGAAGTAGTAAAAAGTGGTGTAGTAGCGATGGAAAGATAAGAGTAATCTTATCTTTCTATTTTTATAAGGAAATATAAATTGAAACTTAATGAAATAGCAAAGGTTTTAAATTTAGACTCTTCAAGTGAAGTTGAAATAGTTGGCTTAAATACTCTACTTGACTCAAATGAAAACGAATTAACATTTTTAGAAAATAAAAAATATATAAACGATTTAAAAAATACAAAAGCAGCAGCTGTTTTAGTTAAAAAAGAGTTTGCTTCTTTAGTTCCTAATACTTCAATTGCTTTAGTATGTGAAGAACCTTATCTAAACCTAGCATATGCATCAAAACTTTTTGCACCTAAAGTGATTGAAGATGAAGGTGAAGATTGTATAGTAGGTACTGATACAATTATTATGCCAAATGTATATTTAGGTAAAAATAGTAAAGTTGGTAAAAATTGTAAGATAATGGCTGGTGTATTTATTGGAGATAATGTATCAATTGGTGATAATACAATCTTACATCCAAATGTGACTATTTACAGAGATTGTGTAGTTGGTAGTGATTGTATTATTCACTCAGGAACTGTTGTAGGCAGTGATGGTTTTGGTTTTGCTAATACAAAAGATGGTAAATATATAAAGATTTATCAAAATGGAAATGTTGTTATTGGAAATGATGTAGAGATTGGTTCTAATACTTCAATAGATAGGGCTGTATTTAAATCTACAATAATATCTGATGGAGTTAGATTAGATAATTTAATCCACATTGCACATAACTGTAAGATTGGAACAGGTTCAATTTTAACAGGTCAAGTTGGTTTATCTGGTTCAACAACATTACATGAGTATGTTATTATGGGTGGACAAAGTGCAACGGCAGGACATCTTGAGGTTGCACCTTTTACTACAATTGCTGCAAGAGGAGGGGTCACAAAATCAATTACAACTCCTAAAAAGCAGTGGGCTGGTTTTCCATTGTTTGAACATAGACAATGGCTAAAACTTCAAGGAAGAATTGCAAAATTATTAAAATAAGGGTCTATCATAGTTAAGAAAATTTTATCATCAATCTTTTTATTTATTATTGTTTATTTTGAATATGCTACATTTGTTAGTGATAAGATTAGTGTTGGAAAAATAGGTTTCCTTTTTGCAACATTTTCACATCAATATTTTGGCTTTTTATCATATATCTATTTGATTTTATTTTTATACCCTTTGTATATTTTAAATTTTAAAAAAGATTTTGATTTAAAAGATTTTAGTATAAAAAGTTTATCTGTAATTTTGCTTTTAATCTCTTTATTGATTTTTCAATCTTTAGTAGTAGGAAAAGGTATTTACTCAGGTGAGATTGGAAACTATATAATATCTTCAATGTTTCCATTTATTGGTAATGTTGGTTTATGGATATTCTTAGTTATAGGGCTTATTATATCTTTAATGATTTTATTTGAAGATTCTAATATTAATTTCAATGCAAAAAAAATTGTTCCAAATTTTAAAAGAGTTAATACAGCAGTAAAACCTAAAAGAATTGAAAATAAAAGAAAAGATAAAAGAGAGAAAAGAGTAGCTTCTTCATCATCAGAAGACAAAGTAAAAGTTAAAAATGATGGTGATGTAGCTGAGATTATTATAGAAGAAGTTGATGAAAGTGAGATAGCTAATATTGAAGTTGATGATTTAAATATAATTACACTCTCTCAAGAAGAAAATGAAGTTAATTCTATAGAAGAAAAAGAGTTTATTGAAGATGATAATGAGATTGAAGATGTTATTGATGTCGAGCAACCTCATGCATTAATTGTAGATGAATTAGAAGAGAATAAAAAACTACAAGATGAAATAGAACTAGGTAATACAGAAAAACCAAAAGATTTTGAATTGCCATCTACTAAATTTTTCCAAAGTGCACCAAAAGAGAAAAAATCAAAAGTATCAGAAGCTCAAATTGATAAAAAAATTGAAGATTTATTAGAAAAACTATTGATGTTTAAAATTGAAGGTGATGTAGTAAGAACTTATACAGGACCTGTTGTAACAACTTTTGAATTTAAACCTGCACCTAATGTAAAGGTTTCAAAAATACTTAATCTTCAAGATGATTTAGCAATGGCTTTAAAAGCTCAAACTATAAGAATCCAAGCCCCAATCCCAGGTAAAGATGTAGTAGGTATTGAAGTTCCAAATGATGATACTCAAACTATCTATATTAGAGAGCTTTTAGAGAGTGAAATTTTCCAAAATGCAAAATCACCTTTAACAATGATTTTAGGTAAAGATATTGTTGGAAAACCTTTTATTACAGATTTAAAAAAGCTTCCACATTTACTTATTGCAGGAACTACAGGTTCAGGTAAATCAGTTGGTATTAACTCTATGATTTTATCTTTATTATATAAAAACTCGCCAGATAATTTAAAGCTTGTAATGATTGATCCTAAGATGTTAGAGTTTTCTATGTATAATGAAATACCACATCTTTTAACTCCTGTTATAACAAAACCAACTGATGCAATTAATGCTTTATCTAATATGGTTGCAGAGATGGAAAGAAGATATACTTTGATGTCTAAAACAAAGACAAAAAATATAGAAAGTTATAATGAAAAAGCAAAAAGAGATGGTTTTGAAGCTATTCCATATATAGTAGTAGTTATTGATGAGTTAGCTGACCTGATGATGACAAGTGGAAAAGATGTTGAGTTATCAATTGCCAGACTTGCTCAAATGGCAAGAGCTTCTGGAATTCACCTAATAGTTGCAACACAAAGACCTTCTGTGGATGTTGTTACAGGATTAATTAAAGCAAATCTTCCTAGTAGATTATCATATAAAGTTGGTCAAAAAGTTGATTCAAAAATTATTCTTGATTCTTTAGGTGCAGAATCTTTATTAGGAAGAGGGGATATGTTGTTTACTCCTCCAGGAACTTCAGGTTTAGTTAGACTTCATGCTCCTTGGTCAATGGAAACAGAAATCGAAAGTGTTGTAGATTTCTTAAAAGATCAAAGAGAAGTTGAATATGATATGAATTTTGTTAAAGATAAAACTGATTCAGCATTAAGTAATGGTTCAGGCTCTTTAGAAATGGGTGAACTTGATGAACTTTATGAAGATGCAAAAGATGTTGTATTAAATGATAAAAAAACATCTATTTCATATATTCAAAGAAAACTAAGAATTGGTTATAATAGAGCAGCAACTATAGTAGAACAGTTAGAACAAACAGGCGTTTTATCTGAAGCAAATGCAAAAGGAAATAGAGAAATACTTATTTAAAGTGTAGTTTGTTACTTTTTATTTAGTCTTGTTCACTAAAATTATTTCTATAAAAGGATATAGGTTGATAGAAATATTGATGATTGAAGATGATTTAGAATTAGCTGATATTTTAATAGATTATTTAAAACAGCATAATATAAATGTAACAAACTATGACTCCCCAGAATTAGCAATATCAGCACTTAGATTAAAGAAATATGATTTAATTATTTTAGATTTATCTTTACCTGAAATAGATGGTATAGATGTGTGTAGAATGATACGTGAACACTATAGTACACCAATTATTATTTCTAGTGCACGTTCAAATATAAGTGATAAAGCTGCATGCTTTAGTTTAGGTGCTGATGATTATATGCCAAAACCTTATGACACCCAAGAATTAATATTTAGGATTAAATCTATACTTAGAAGATGCAACATTGATGAATCGGATGAAAATAAAAAAGACAACACAGCTATTTTTGTTTTAAATGAAGAAAAAATGGAGATTTTAAAAGAAGAAAAAGTTTTAAATCTTACTAATGCAGAATATCATATCTTAGCATATTTGATAAAAAAAGCAGGTTTTGTTGTATCCCGTGAAGAGTTGTTGTCCAATGTTGATTCAATTAAGTATGAAAGTAGTTATAAGAGTATTGATGTATTAATAGGTAGAGTTAGAAATAAAATTGAAGAAAATTCTAAAAAACCAAAATATATACATTCAATAAGAGGAGTTGGCTATAAACTGGTTAATGGATAAAAGAAATTCTATCTTTTTTAAAATAACACTATTTTTCTTTTTAATTTTTATAATTATAAATTCATTGATTTATCTGCAGTTTTCATTTGATTATAAAAATTATCAAGCTTTATTATCTGAAAAATATATATCAGTTATTAAAACAGTTGAAAAAGATATTAGATTAGGTTTATCAAATAAAATAATAAATGAAAAAATTTCTACTTTTAATATGCAATTAGCAGAGCTTTCATTTAATGATTTAATAAGTAAAAAGCCAGAAAAAATAAAGTTTGATAGTAAAGAAGATATAATAAACTTATATAAATATAATAATGAAGTTTTTATATATTTTAATCCTAAACCACTAGAGATATTATTGATTGATAAATCATTTTTATCTAAAAATAAGTACTTTTGGATAATAGTCTTAGTTTTTATTGATATTTTATTAGTTTGGTTTTATTATTTTTTATTTAAAAAATTAAAGCCTTTGATTAAGTTAAAAAATGAAATAAACAAATTTTCTGAAGGTAGTTTAGAAATTAATACAACTATTGATGGTGATGATGAAATAGCACAAGTCTCAAATGAATTTAATAATGCTATTGAAAAAATCAGAGATCTAAATAGCTCTAGAAAACTCTTTCTACGTAATATTTTGCATGAACTTAAAACACCAATTACAAAAGGAAAATTAGTTTCTGATACATTAGAAGAGGGAAAGAAAAAAGATATTCTAAAAAGAGCATTTTCAAGATTAGAGTATCTTTTAGAAGAGTTTGTTAAATTAGAAGAATTAACATCAGGACAAATTACTTTAGAAAGAAAAGAGTATAGAGTTATTGATTTACTTGATCAATCTTTGGATATTCTATTGATTGATAAATCACAAGTTGATATATATACAAATTTAACAACTATATATGTAGATTATGAACTTTTTGCAATATCTTTAAAAAATCTTATCGACAATGCTATGAGATACAATACAGAAGGAAAACCTGAAATTGTTATTAGTAAGGATTCTTTAATTATTAAAAATCATGGAAAACCATTGAAAAAACCTTTTGATGAATATTTAAAACCCTTTAACAGAGATTATGAATCAATTGATAAAGGTCTAGGCTTAGGTCTTTATATTACAAATAGTATTATAAAACGTCATGGATACAATCTATATTATTACTTTAATGAAAATTATCACATTTTTAAAATACAATTTTAAGCCATTTTGTTACTTTTTATTTACTTTTAGATAATATAATTAACAGTAGAGTTATATTTTCTACTGTAATAACAGTAAACATTAAGGAGTTAGCCATGGCAACTACATCAACTGATGGTGTTAAAACAACAAGTGCAACAGATGCTTATGGAAATACATATACTACTGGAGTATCAAAAGAGGGGTTAAAAAGTGAAGATTTTATTAATCTTATGTTAACAGAACTTAAGATGCAAGATCCAACAAAACCTGTTGATGCTGCTTCAATGATGGATTCACAATTGCAATTATCAACTTTAGAAGCAAACACTTCAATTGTAAATGCTATGGAAAATATTACAGCAGGGCTTAATCAAAGTGCTATGTCAGATGCTAGTTCTTTAATTGGACACTTAGTTGAAGCAGGAACTAAAAATGATTCAGGAGATCCAAAACAATATAAAGTTTATTCTGTTGAAGGGAAAGATGGTAATGTAACTTTAACAGCATATGAAATTACAGGTTATTATGATGAATATATAATAGGGTCAACAGAGGATAAATTTGATTCTTTAGGGTCAACAGATGAAAATGATTATTTCACTGTTTATGATTCTAACGGAAAAGAGCATAAACTTAGTACAAAAGATAAAACATATGATGAATTTGCAGAAGAATTAAATGCAATAAGTGGTGTATCTGCTGCGGTTTCAAAAAATGCTGATGATACTTATTCTATAAAAATGTATGTTGAAAATGGTGGAAGTGGAATAGCTTCTTCTGGAATAGATTTGAAATACACTCAAAATAATGTTACAACTTATGCTGAAGAAGCAGATACCTTGCCATATTCGAGTGTATCAAAGATATACTAATGAAAAAGTAGCTATTTATAGATATTTTAGGTATAATAGTTACATATTTAAAAAAAATTGAATTTTAAGAAAAAGGATTTACAATGATTGGTGCATTATGGACTGGAATTTCAGGATTAAAAACGGCTCAATCTGCAATTGATAATGAATCAAACAATGTAGCGAATGTTAATACAATAGGTTATAAAGCCTCTAGGGTTTCATTTGCAGATATGATGTATCAAGATAGTATTGGTAAAGGTTCTAGAGTAACTAATGCTGAAAAACAATATACTCAAGGAAGTATGAAAGGAACAGAATCTTCATATGACTTAGCTTTATATGGAGATGGTTTCTTTGTTGTAAGGAATGTAGATTCCACAGGTACTTCTGAAACTTTATATACTAGAGCGGGAAATATGAGGATGGGTGATAATGGAACCCTTCAAGATGCAAATGGTTATGAGGTTCAAGGATGGGCTATGAGTCCAGTTGATCCATCAAGTGACATAATATCTACAAATAATAACTGGACATCATTTAATCAATTCTTTACTGAAATTGCAGGTAATCAAGTTGTAAAATTTCCTTCAAGAGTTGAAACTTATGCAGCAAAAATGACTGATTATGCGGAGAGTGCAAGAAGTGACTCTCTTGTATTAACAGGTTCAGGTATTAAAAACTATGCTTCAAAGATTTCTGATATTGAAGCTTTAGTAACAAACTATAATAATGCCTTAAGCAAATACGCAGAGAATCCAGAAGCAACTTCTTCACCTTCTCAAGCTCAAAGAACAGTAATAGATTTTCCAGATGGAGGTAGTAGTTCATTAAACGCAGAGGGTGAACAAATCTATGTATTTATCAATGGAGATAAATATACACAAGATTATGTTCAAGAGATTGCAACACCAGAATTTGTTACTGCAGTAGGAACTGGTATTGGTGATTTAGATGGTGATGGAAATTCTGATGGTCAAGGGGATTATGATGTTTTAGCAAGTAGAGCTGCAACATATAAAGCTATGGCTGATAGAATTTCAAATATTACAGGTTTAAATGCATATACTATTGATGTTTCAGCAGCAAATAACCCTTCAACTGCCTTTTCAGATGTAATAAATGGACGAATAATGATTGAATCAATTATCCCTGGTGAAGAGTTTGTTATAGGTGATATTGCAGAATCATCAGATAATATAGAGGTTCAAGGTACATCTACTACAATTACTGATTCAGTTCAAGGTACAGGGCAGGGTGCAGTTGATTCTGCAATGAGAGCTTTAAGATCAGCAGTTGCAGGTAAGCAATATGATGTATATAGAGAAGCAGATGTTGTTGCAGATGATAATGGAAATCCTATAGTTTGGGATAATGCTAATGATACATTATCTTATACTATGAGTATAGATGGTACTGATTATACTCTTACAACTGCTACAGGTTTAACTTATGATCAAGCAGTAGCTAGTTTAATCAGTCAGATTAATTCAGCTGCTACACCTGAAATAACTGATAAAGTTTCAGCTGAATTAGTAAATGGACAACTAGTAATAAAATCAAATACTACAGGTGAAGAGTTCTCTGGTGTTATGAGATATTTTGATAATGGTACTGAGTATAGAAAAGATAAAAATTTAGAATTAAGTGGTAATACTGGTGCAGGTGCAGAGTTTATGCAAATAATCTCTACAGTTGACCAAGAGACTTCAAGAACATCTTTACAATTAAAACTTGACTCTTTAGGTTTAACAGATGAATCATTTGGAGAAATATCTGTTGATGAAACAGGTTTAGTAACTATGACACAAGATGGTGTTGATTTTGTAATTGGACAAATTGCAATTGCTCAGTTTGCAAATAATATTGGATTAGAATCAATTGGTGATAATCTATTAAAAGAAACAACAAAAAGTGGTACAGCAATATATACAATTAATAATGATAATTCAACAACAGTAAATGAAAAGAACTTAGAACTTAGTACAGCAGATCTAAGTGAGAGTTTAGTTAATTTAATGGTTTTTCAAAGAGCATTTGAAGCGAATTCAAAATCGATTACAACTTCAGATGAACTTTTAACAACTTTAATTCAACTTAAAAGATAATAAATAGGAGTTAGCCATGATTAAGTCACTTTCATCAATAAGCTATAATCTTTCGCTTTTAGATAAATTGAATCATAAAGTTAATACGGCACTTAGTACTCAAGAAGCCTTAGAGTATGGAAGTGATGATTCTGTTTTATATAGTAAAATTTTAGGTATCAGGGGTGATATTAATAGTTACGATTCAATCAGTCAACATATTGATTTAAGTAAAGCTTTTAATACAACAAGTGATGATACCATGGCTCAAATAAAGACTAGTACTCAATCAATGATTTCAGAATTAATTGAAGCTAATACGGATACTACAGGACAAAATCAAAGAGAGATTATTGCTACACAATTGGAAGATTATAAAGAATCACTTTTAGCTTTATCTAATACAAAAGTTGATGGTCAATATCTTTTTTCTGGGGTAAATACGAATCTTACACCTTTTAGTCAAGACCCTACTACAGGAGTAATATCTTATCAAAGTGATAATTCAACAAGAAAAATTAATGTTGAAGATGCTACATACACAGCACAAGGAATAAATGGAATTGAAGCATTTTATTATGTGGATACAGAAGCTAGTAGTGGGCAAAAATATGGTCAAGGTGAAACCTTTACTTTCAATTCAAGTGAAACTGTTATGGATGATGATGGAAATACTTGGCAATTAGTTGATACAAATGGTGATACATCTTTTGATGGCTTATATATTAATGGTGATACTTCTACAACTCCTATTCCTGTTACGGATAATGGCGATGGTACAGTTACTATGACTAATAATACCTCTACAGTTGTATTAAATATATCAAGTGATGGAGATAGTTTTACTTTTACTTCAAATAATATAATATTGGATAAAGATGGTAATGAGTGGGAATTAACGGATTCAAACAATGATGGTACATTTGATAGTTTATATATAAATGGGGATACTTCTACAACTCCAATTAGTGTTACTGATAATGGGGATGGGACATTTACAGCATTAAATACATCAGTTGCTGAACTTGAAGTTCATCGTTCTATTTTTGATGATTTAGATAATGTTATTAATGCTTTAAGATTAGAAGACAATGCTGGTAATACAATTACAGTAGCTGATCAAAAAAATGTTGTTTCAGACGTTTTAGCAAGAATGAATAAAGCTTTTGAATCTCAAAATATTTCCCATTCTTTAGTTGGAACAAGAACAAGTACTATAGAATCATATGGTAGTATTGTTTCAACAAAATTGACTAATTTAAATATTTTAGAAAAAGAGTATGGTTCAGCAGATTTAACTGAACTTGGTATTCAAGCAAAAGCTTTAGAGATAACTTATACAGCTTTATATTCTACAATTAGTAGAGTAAATGAATTGTCTTTAGTTAATTATATGAGATAGGTTAAGAGATGAAATATTTATTTAACTTCAAGTTTTCAAATATTGAAGATAAATTATTTAAAAATATTATAAAAAAGGATTCATTATGATGGATTCATTGTATATTGCACAAAGTGGTCTTAAAACTTCAAGATATGCGATAGATGTTACTTCAAATAATCTTGCTAATGAAAATACGGAAGGTTATAAAAAAAGAGTTGTCCAAACAAGTGAAGTTGCAAGTATCCGTCTTAATATAGGAAATGGTGTATCTTTTGATGGTGTAAATAGAACTACTAGTCCTTATTTGTATACACAAATTTTAAGTCAAAATAGTTATTCAAACTATTATACTCAACAAAATAGTACATTAAGCAGCGCAGAACAAATATTTAAAGAGACTGCCAATAGTGGTTTTTCTACATCATTAAGTAATTTTTTTACAGCAGCAGAAACTTTGAGAGGAGACCCTTCTTCTGCAACATATAAAGCAGAGCTTAATAGTCAGTCAACTATGATTATAAATAATATCAAAAGTATTTATGCAGATTTGGAAGAGCTTCAAGATGATAATTTATCTTTATTAAAAGATCAAGTTGATGAAGTAAATTCAATATTAGAGAAAATATCTCATATAAATGAAAAAATGGTTGATACTGGTGAATCGAATGAACTTCTTGATAAAAGAGATCAGTTAGAAAATCAATTATCAAATTATGGAAATATTGATATAAGTACTGAAAATGGCAATTATGTATTAGAAATGGGTGGAGAAAATTTAATTTTTAATACTACAAGTTTCCACGAGCTTAGTGTAAAAGAGGAATATGTTAGCCAAAAAGATATATATACTACAACAGATTTAAATGATACAAATTTTAGTGATGGAGACGTTATCACTTTAACTTTAAATAATGATATTTCTATAGATATCACAGCAAATGTATCAGGTGGAACAAATTTTGATTTAAAACAACAAATTGTAGATAAAATAAATAATGATTCACAATTTGGTAATTTACAAGCTCGATTAGATACAGCTAATAATTTAATAATTGAATCAATTGAGGGTGGAGAAGATAATATCTTCGATTTAAAAATTAATGTAGCAGGTTCGATTGTAGGAAAAGATACAAATGTTTCAGTTGAAGCTACAGATAATGTTAGTGTAGTGGTTTATAATAATGAACTAAATCTGTCAGGTGGTTCATTTAAATCTTTGTCTGAAAATTTAACATCTGAAACATCTGAAATTTTATATTATAAAAGAGCCTTAAATGATTTTACTAAAGCATTTGTAGAAGCATATGCTCAAAATAGTGATACTACAATGTTTAAAGGTGCAAGTGTAAATACATTTGAATATGTAAAAAATAGTGCATTTAATCTTTCAGGCAGTGATTTAGAAGGTATATCTCAATTACAATGGGCTGAAGATATAAATATTGATTCAAGAAGTAGTGAAGTAACTTCATTTAAAGAGTTTTATAAAAATTTACTTGAAGATGTTTCTGTAAATAATGAAGATAATATATCTTTAAAAGAAGCACAGGATGCAGTATTAAACTCAATGACAGTTACTTATGAGAAGTTAACAAAAGTTAATTCTGATGAAGAGATGATTAATTTAATGCAGTATCAAGCAGCTTATGAAGCAAATGCTAAAATTATTACAGCTGTTGATGAGATGTTGCAAACTATTTTAAATATGTAGTAAAGGATAAAAAATGGCTGATGGAATATTAGGACTTGGAAGTTCAGGAAGTGTTGATTTAAATCAGGATTTAATTAATAAGTTAAAAGAAACTGAAACTAATGCTTATATAGCTCCTATAGAAAAAAATATTGAAGAAAGTGAAGCTACAATTGAAGCTGTAAATGAAATATCAGCAAAAATTGATGAGTTTTTATCAGTGATTGAAGGTTTTGATTTATATAATACAAGTACAAATGTATTTGATGAAGTTTCAGCAACTACAACAGGTACTGCTGTAAGTTTTAATGCTGCAGATACTAGTAATATCAATCCTGGTACTATTGCTGTAACAGTTGATCAATTAGCAACAAAAGATGTATACCAATCAGATATTATTGCAGATACAAGTGCAACTATGGATTCAGGAATATTAAGTATTACACTAGGTAGTTCAACTTATGATTTTGACACTACTGATAAAACTTACGAAGAGATAGTTACTCAAATTAATTATAATTCAAGTATTGAAGCATCCTTGGAGCAAGTTGGTGATAACTCTTATAGGATGATTATTAAAAGTGTGGATACAGGACTTGATAATGCTATTACAATTGGACAAACAGGTGATTTAAATTTAGGGTATGATAATGACTTAAACCATGTTGTAAGTGCACAAAATATGAAAGCTAAAATTGATGGTGTAGATTATAATTTGTCTTCAAATAAAGTTACAATGGAAAATGGATTAATAATTACTGCAGCAGAAAAGGGAGATGCATCAATTTCAATTGAGCGTGATGATACTTATGTTATAGAACAAATTAATAAAATTGCAACAGTTTATAATGAATTAGTTGAGTTGGTTGATTCTTATACAAGAGGAAGTGAGGATAGCCCTGCTCTAATCTCTGATTCTAGTACCCTAAGAGGTATTGTAGGTGATATAAAAAACATGTTCTATGATACATATGGACTTTCAGACGAAGAGAATGCTTTTGTTTATGGAATCTCTTTTAATAAAGATGGTCGAATGGAGATTGATGCAGGAGATTTATCTGAAGCACTTACTGATAATTATGATGATTTAAAAGAGTTATTTATAGGTTATGCTGAAAAGGAAGGTATTGGTACAAGAATTACTGCGTATTTAGATGATTTGGATAGTTTAGATGGAATTATGACTACATATGAAGAGAGATTGTCTAAGCAACTTAAAGATTTAAATGATTCTCAAGAGGAAGAAACAGAAAGAATAGATACTAAGTATCAGCAATTAGCAAGTCAGTTTGCAGCATATACAGTGATTATTACACAAATGGAAAATTCTTTTTCATCATTAAAATTAATAATGAATATGGATAAAAACGATAATTAATAGTTTTTTCCCAATACTTATTGGAAGTTATAGAATTTGATAATAAAAAGATTATAAATACTATAACTTCAACTACATATTAAGAATATTTAAAAAGAAAAAATACTTTTTTGAATAAAACTCCATAATTTTATAAATAAATACTCCATTCAGTATTTCACAAAGTTATACCCTACAGAAAATTTCAATATTATTATTGAATTGATTTCTATGTATTATAGGTGATTTTCAATATTATTCTTATTATTTCTTATACCATGACTATTAATTAATCAATTGTATGCTAGAATTAATTTATTATATAAGCAAAAGGAGTATGTTATGAATACAAGTATTGTAGGAAGACACATAGAATTAACTGAACCTATTAAAGATTATGTTAATAGTTCAATAGAAATTTTTAAAAAATATAATTTAGATATTATATCTGTTGGTGCAATTATATCTCAAGAAGAAAAAAACGGAAGAAAAGCATTTACTTTTGAATTTACTTTAAATATAGCACATTTAGACACGGTTGTTGTTAAACAAAAAGATAAAGACTTATATGCTGCTATTGACATTGCTGTTGATAGAGTTTCAAAAGTTTTAAGAAGACATCATGATAAAATTACAGGACACAAAGCTACTAAGCTTAGTGAAGTTGAAGCTATTGAAGTTCAAGATGAAGTAGCTGCTCAATTAGAAAAGTATGAAAATGAAATTATACCTGTAAAATTGGCTTCTTATAAACCAATTGATATTGAAGAGGCTGTAGAAAGCTTAAAAGCTAGTGAGGATCTATTTAAAGTATTCTATGACAAAGATGATAACTTAAGAGTATTATACAAAGCAAAAGAAGAAGGAAAATTTGGATTATATTAATAATATATTCAAATTATCTAAAGGTATTAGTCTTTTTAGGCTAATGCCTTTTTTAATTTTATAAGGATTTTAATTTAAATGAATAACGAGCTTAAAAAAATTGCATTGATTGGACAGCCAAATGTTGGTAAGTCATCTCTATTTAATCGTATTGCTAAAAAAAGAATTGCTATTGTTTCAGATATGGCAGGTACAACTAGAGATATTAGAAAGCATGAAGTAGAAATATTAGAAAGAGATGCAATAATGCTTGATACTGGTGGTATTGATGATACCAATGATGAGATATTTTCAAATGTTAAGAAAAAAGCTGTAGAGTGTGCAAAAGAGGCTGATATAATACTTTTTATGGTTGATGGAAAAAGATTACCAGATGAAAAGGATAAAGAACTATTTTATGAGCTTCAAGCTCTTAACAAAAAACTTGCATTGATTGTAAATAAAATTGATAATGATAAAGAGTTAGAAAGACTTTGGTCTTTTTATGAGTTTGGTATCGATGAAGAAAATCTTTTTGGGATTTCTGTTTCTCATAATAGAGGTACAAAAAGACTTTTTGAATGGATTTCAAATCAATTGCCTCCTAGAAAAGAGGAACCACAAGTTCTTATTGAAGAAGATAGTGATGATTTTTTAGAAGATTTTCTTGACCCAATCGAGGATATAAATAAGCAAAAAGTAGAAGATGATGGTGAAATAAGAGTTGCTATAATAGGAAGAGTTAATGTTGGAAAATCGTCTATTTTAAATGCACTTGTAGGGGAAGAAAGATCTGTTGTATCATCAATTGCAGGTACTACAATTGATCCAGTTGATGAATCATTTGAATATAAAGATAAAAATATTACTTTTGTAGATACAGCTGGTTTAAGAAGAAGAGGGCGAATTGAAGGTATTGAAAAATTTGCTTTAATGAGAACAAAAGAGATGTTAGAAAAAGCAAATTTAGCTCTTGTTGTATTAGATGCATCTAAAGAACTAGTTGATTTAGATGAAAAAATTGCTGGATTAGTAGATGAATATGGTTTAGGAACTATTATTGTTTTAAATAAATGGGATGAAAATGCAGATGACTTTAAAAAATTAGAAGAAAAAGTTAGAAGTAAATTTAAATTTCTTTATTATGCTCCTATTATCGCAGTTTCTGCAAAAACAGGAAGAAGTATAGATAGACTTAAAGATAAATTAGTAGAGATATATGATAATTATTCACAAAGAATTCCAACATCTGTACTTAATAAAGTAATTGAAACAGCAACAATAAGACATGCACTACCTAGTCCTGCTGGTAATTATCTTAGAATATATTATGCAACACAATTTGAAACAAAGCCTCCAAGAATTGCTCTTATTATGAATAAGCCAAAATTTTTACACTTCTCATATAAAAGATATTTGATTAATTTTTTAAGAGATAACATAAATTTTGAAGGTACACCTATTCATATTGTTGCTAGAAAAAAAGGTCAAAGAGAAGTTGACGAGGAAGAGATAGAGGAGTTTTAATTTTTTTAAGGAGGATTTATTCCTTGATAAGTATAAATAGTATTAAAAATGATTTTTTTGGTGGAGTAACAGCTGCTGTTGTTGCTTTACCTTTAGCTCTTGCATTTGGAGTAGCAAGTGGAGCAGGGGCAACTGCTGGACTTTACGGCGCCATTATTTTAGGTTTTTTTGCATCTCTTTTTGGAGGCACTTCAACTCAAATTTCAGGTCCAACAGGACCAATGACAGTTGTTACAGCAACTGCTATAGCAACCTTTCAAAACGATTTTGAATCAGTTATAACTGTAATTTTCTTAGCTGGAATTATACAAATCTCTTTTGGAGTTATAAAAATTGGAAAGTGGATAAAGTATATTCCTTATCCTGTAATTTCTGGATTTATGTGTGGAATTGGCGTAATTATTATAATTTTGCAAATAAATCCATTTATTGGTGTAGATTCATATGGTTCTGTGATTAGGACTATTGTAGAGATTCCTAATAGTTTTAAATTAGCGAGTAGCGATTCAATTGTATTAGCAACAATTACTTTGATTATAATGTTTTTTACACCTAAATCTATAAGTAAATATATCCCTTCTGCCTTAATTGCATTAGTAGTTGTTACATATTTTGCAATATCTATGAAATATAATGTTCCAACTATAGGTGAGATTCCTATGGGCTTACCCGATTTTAAAATACCAACAAGTTTTGAATTATTACATTTGAACAGTATTATTACTTTAGCTATTACCTTAGCACTATTAGGTTCAATAGATACACTACTTACTTCATTAGTAGCAGATTCTATGACTAAAACTAATCACAAACCAAATCAAGAATTGATCGCACAAGGAATTGGTAACAGTTTATGCTCATTGGTTGGTGCAATACCAGGAGCAGGTGCAACTATGAGAACAGTAATAAATATAAAAAGTGGTGGGAAAACTAGACTTTCAGGTATATTTCATGCTTTAACTTTGTTAGTTATTGTACTCTTTTTAGCTCCACTTGCATCAAAAATACCTTTATCTGTTTTATCAGGTATTTTAATAAAAGTAGGTTTTGATATATTGGATTATAAATTTCTAAAGATTATAAATAAAGTATCAAGAGTTGACTTACTTATAATGCTTACTGTATTTTTACTTACTATATTTGTTGATTTAATTATGGCTGTTGGAGTTGGAATCACTTTTGCTTCAATTGTTGCAGTTTATAAAGTCTCAAAAAGAACAAGAATGCAAACATCTCATGTAAATAAAAAATTTGATTTTGATATAAATTTAGATAATAGAGATATTGAGATTTTAGAAATTGACGGTTCACTTTTTTTTGGTACCGCATCTATATTAGATAGAAAAATTGATAAAATAAAACCCCAAACAAAATTTGTAATATTAAACTGTTTAAAAGTTCATTTTTTAGATATTTCTGCAATATTTATGATTGAAGAGATTATAAATAAATTAAAAAACAATGATATTGAAGTTGTTCTTTTATTAAAACATTCTCAAAAAAGAAAAGTATTAAAAGTTGATAGTAATAATATTTTTAGTAATAGTAAAATATTTAGTAATATTGATGATGCAGTAAATTCTATACAAAAAAATGAATATGAAAGATAAGAATGGCAAAGATATATCTACTTAGTAATCAAAAACATGAAGATGTTCAAAATATTGAGATCTTTAAAATAGAATATATTAAATCTTATATAGATTTAAAAAAATATGATGCTTTAGTTTTTACTTCAAAAAATGGTGTTTACTCTTTAAATTCTTTTAATAATGATTGGAAAAATATTCCCTCTTATGCTATTGCAGAAAAAACTGCAAAAATTATTAATAAAGAGGGTGGAAATGTTAAATTTATTGGTCAAAGTGGACATGGCAATGATTTTGCTAAAGAATTAATACCTTTATTAAAAGATAAAAAAGTTTTATATATTAGAGCTTTAAAAGTAGTATCAAATTTAGTTGAAACTTTAAAAAATGCTAATATAAATATTGATGAATTAACTACCTATAAAACTGTTTGTAATGATAATATAAAAGAAAAAATAGAAAAAAACTCTTCTATCATATTTACTTCTCCTTCTAGTATAGAATGTTTTTTTAAAATTTATACTTGGGATAAAAGTTTTAAAGCGATTGTAATTGGGAAAACAACAGCTAAATATTTACCAGATTATGTAGATTTTAAGATTAGTAATAAAACTTCCATTGAAGAGTGTATAAAACTTGCAATGCTGGATAGTTTTTAATGTTTAATTTAAAGATAATTAGTTAAAATAATATATATCTAAGTAGCACGGGATTTCCATTGTTGAGGGTCCGATACTTTAATTTTGTGGGTAATTGTAAGTTATGTGGTGTGTAGCGTTTACTTTTAGTATTTCAGCTCCTAATACATAGTTCTTACCTGCTAACGTTGGCTTTTAGGGCCATTTGATGGTTAACGACTACTTGGATATATATTTTTTATTACTTTTTTTAAGGAAAATCTGTGAACATTTTAATACTTGGTAGTGGTGGAAGAGAATACTCAATAGGGTTAGCTATATCAAAAGAAGAAGAGAATCATAATATCTTTTTTATGCCTGGAAATGGTGCAACTGACAATTTAGGTACAAATATTAATATAAAAGATTATAATGAATTAGCAAATTGGGCAAAAGAAAATAATATAGACTTAACAATTGTAGGACCTGAAGCTCCTTTAGTAGATGGTGTTGTTGATATTTTTAAATCAAATGATTTAACTATTTTTGGACCTAGTGCAAAAGCTGCACAACTAGAAGGTTCAAAAGTTTATATGAAAAATATATTAAAAAAATATAATATACCAACAGCAGCGTTTATCGAAACTACAAATGAAAAAGAAGCTCATGATTTTATTGATACAATGAGTGAACCAATAGTTGTAAAGGCTGATGGTTTATGTGCAGGAAAAGGTGTAATTATTGCTCAAACAAAAGGTGAAGCAAAAGAAGCAGCTACGCAAATGCTAAGTGGAGAATCTTTTGGTGATGCTGGAACTTCTATAGTTGTTGAAGAGTATTTAGATGGGTATGAATTATCGATTTTTGCCATTTGTGATGGTGAAAATTATAAGGTACTTCCTGCTGCTCAAGATCATAAAAGAGTAGGGGATGGTGATACTGGACCAAATACTGGTGGTATGGGGGCATATGCTCCAACACCTTTGGTAAATGATGATATTTATAAAAAAGTTGAAGAAAGAGTTATTAAACCAACTTTAGACGGCATGAAAAAAGAAGGGGCTCCCTTTGAAGGTGTGTTGTTTATAGGTGTAATGGTTGTAAAAGGTGAACCAATTATTTTAGAATATAATGTAAGATTTGGTGATCCAGAGTGTGAAATCTTAATGCCTTTATTGGAAACTCCTGTTTCTGAATTATTTTATAAAGGTGCTACAAAACAATTAGATAAATTAGATATCAAAATTAAAAATGAATTTGGTGTTGCTGTTGTTATGGCAAGTGCAAATTATCCTTATGGTTCTTCAGAACCAGCAGAAATAATTGTAGATGAAATTGTAGATGAAGAGATTTCAAATAATACACATATTTCATATGCTGGTGTTGCAAAAGAGGATGATAAACTTTTTGCAACTGGTGGAAGAGTTTTATTATGTGTAGGATTTGGAACATCGATAAAAGAAGCTAGAGATAGAGCTTATAAGTTATGTGGTCAAGTACATTTTGCTGGTAAAAAATGTAGAACTGATATTGCATATCAAGCTTTAAAATAGAAGAATTAATTAAAATATGAATAACGAAAATCTTGAATTAGCTTCAATAACAAAACGTATTTTTGCATTTTTAATAGACGAATTAATTATAACAATTTTAGTTTATTTTATCTTCTGGGATTCTTTAGTTACAAGCATTGCTAATGAAGAACAATTAGCAAATGTATTGGCAAGTTTAATTTTCCCTGTATTTTTTGTAAAATTTATTTATCAAAGTTTTTTTGTATGGTATTATGGAGCAACAATTGGAAAATTAGTTCTAAAAATTAGAGTAATTGATTATTATAATTTTGGTAGAGTTTCATTAAGCTCATCAATAATTAGGTCAATATCAAGAATAGCAAGTGAGTATTTTGTTTATATTGGTTTTATTTTTGCTTTTTTTACAGAAGGTAGACAAGCATTTCATGATAAAACAGGAAGGACATTAGTAGTTAATGCTTAAAAAAATAATTGCAACAATAATACTCACTGTTTCATTACATGCCCAACAAGAAAAGTTTCAAATATTAGCAAATAATTTAGTGACAAAAAATGATATTGTTATTGCTACAGGAAATGTTGTTGCTTTTTCACCTTCTTATTATATAACTGCAAAAAAAGCAATTTATGATAAAAATAAAGGAACTTTTGAGTTATTTGACGATGTTATTGTATTAAAAAATAATAATGTTCAAACAAAAAGTAATTATACTTTCTTAGATATAAACACGGATGATATGTATCAAAAACCAAGTTTATATTTTGAAGAATCAAACTCTATATGGATTAGTTCAAAAGATTCTGAAAAAAAGAATGATACAATTTTTTTAGAAGAAGCAACTTTATCAAGTTGCGATTGTGTTGATCCTGATTGGAGTATTAGATTTAGTAGTGCAGATTATGATACTAAAGATAAATGGATAAATATTTATAATCCAAGAATCTACTTAAAAGAGATACCTTTAGTTTATTCTCCTTATTTAGGTTTTTCAACAGATACAAGAAGAAGAACAGGTTTGCTATATCCTACATTTGGATATTCAAAAAGTGAAGGTGGTTTTTACTCTCAGCCAATATATGTAGCTCCAGCTGATAATTATGATTTTGAATTTATACCAGATTATAGGTTTAAAAGAGGTAGGGGTATATTTGGTTATTTTAGATATGCAGATTCAATTAATTCGATGTTAAAACTTAGTGCGGGTTATTTTAAAGAATATGAAGATTATCAAAAAGAAAATGCTTTAACTAATCAGAGTCATTATGGTGTTGGTTTAAATTATGTTAGAAATAATATATTAGCACCAAATAAATTGGGATATTCAGATGGATTATATGTAGACATAAATTATTTAAATGATATTGAATATGATGTTTTAGAGAGTAATACTGAAGATGATTCTGTAGTTCAAAAAGTTGAATCAAAAATAAATTATATTTATAATACTCCTAGCTATTTTTTGGGTTCTTATTTTAGATACTATATTGATACATCTAAAACTTCAAATGGAAATACTCTTCAAGAATTACCAAAACTTCAAGCTCATACCTATACAAGGCCATTATTCTTAGATAAGTTATTAGTTTCAACAGATTTAAAGTACACTAATCATAAAAGAAATGAAGAGATAAATGCTGAACAGTATGAGTTGAGTGTTCCTTTATCTTATTCATATTCTTTATTTGATGATTATTTGAAATTAATTTTAAAACAAGAATTTAACTTTAATAAATTTATCTATTCTAATGGAAAAACTGATTATGAAGATGGTATTTATTCTGAATCTAAAACTACAGTTTCACTTAATTCTGATTTAGTTAAACCATATGAGAATTATATACATACAGTTAACTTATTTGCTGATTATAATCATGTTCATAAAATTAGTGAAAAAGGTGATTTATATACAATTACAAATAATGATAGAGTATTAAGTCCTTTTCCTATTAATCAAAGTGATGATACTATAGAGTTTGGTATAAATCAATCTTTATATGATAAAGAAAATAATAAACAAATTATTAATCATAAATTAACACAGTCCTTAATTTATGATAATTTTAATGATTTTAAATTAGAAAATATTGAAAATGAAATTACTTATAATTATTTTTTAGGTGCAATTAGTAATAAATTATTATATAATCATCAAGATAAAAAAATAATTGAAAGCTCCTCAAATTTTTCATTAACATATGATAATGTATATTTAAAACTAGGTTATTATATGTCTAAAGAAACTGAAAATTCTGGAAAAGAAAATTTAGAATCATATTCATTGACAGCTAGATATACTTTTTCAGATCAATATAAATTATCGTATTACACAAATTATAATATTGAAGAGAATGTTAGAACAAAACAGGGTATAAAGTTCTCTATTGCAGATAGTTGTTGGGACTTAGATTTAAATTATGAAAGAGCAGTTGTTGCTACATCAAGTAACTTTAGTGATTCAAGGACCCAAGATATTTTATATATTGAATTATTTTTAAAACCTTTAGGTGGAATAAAACAAGAGTATAAAATTAAAGAAGAAGAAAATAAGAAGGTGGGTAGTTAAAATGACACCTGATAAAATTTATTTTAAAAATAGAGAAGTTGCGGCATATAGGCTTATAGATATCTTGCCCATAAATAAAATGAAATTAGAAGAGTGGATAGTTATATCTACTTCCTATAATGGTTTGCCTGTAGCAAAAATTGTTGCAAGTGAATTAAATGCAAAACTTGATATTATGTTTTCAAGAAAAATATATTCACCAAATAATGATGAGTGTGAAATTGCAATTGTTACAGAGAGTGAAGAGGTTGTTATTCATGAAGAGTTAGTAAAAGCATTTGATATAAGTTTAGATTTTGTATTTTCAAAATCTAGATATATATATGACAATGAACTTTCAAATTGTGTAAATAAATTTAGAAGAGGTAAGAAACTAGAAGATTTAGAAAATAAAAATGTTCTTTTAGTTGATGAGGGGTTAAATACTAGTTTAACAATGATGGCTTGTATTAAAACTGCAATACATTTAGGTGCAAAGTCTGTTTCAGTAGCAATACCAATACTTCCAACAGCAAGTATTCAAACTATTGAATCTATTGCAGATGATTTATATTATGTAAAAAATTTAGATCATTTTATAGCAATAGATTTTTATTATGATGAATTAGATGAAGTAACTTATGAAGAAATTAAAGATTATAAAGGATAAATTATATGTCAACGGTATGTGAATTTGAATTAAATGGAAAACAAGAGATATTTGAGTTTGGTAAAGTAGCCAAACAAGCTAATGGTTCTGTATTGGCAAAATTAGGAAATGCTGTTGTGTTAGCAACTGTAGTAAGTGAATTTGACAATCCTGTTGAAGAAGATTTTACACCTTTAACTGTTCAATATGTAGAAAAAACTTATGCTGCAGCAAAATTACCTGGTGGTTTTATTAAAAGAGAAGCAAAACCAAGTGATTTTGAAACTTTAACAGCAAGAGTTATAGATAGAAGTTTAAGACCATTATTTCCAAAAGGTTATGTGTATCCTACAACAATAACAGTTATTGTATTAAGTGCTGATGAAAATGTAGATTTACAAGTTTTAGCTTTAAATGCTGCAAGTGCTGCATTATATAGTTCTGATTTACCAATTAAAAAATCAGTATCTGGAGTTAGAATTGGTAGGATTGAAGGTGAATATGTTATTAATCCAACTACAGAGCAACTTGAAGACTCAACACTTGATTTATATATAGCAGGTACAAAAGAAGAATTATTAATGATTGAGATGAAATCAATCTCTAGTGAAGAGATGATTGAAGTAGATATTGAAGCTTTTAGTAAATTACATAAAACAAATGAGATGACAGAAGATGAACTTGTTAATGCAATCTCTATTGCACAAAATGCATTAAAGGAATCAAATGAAACTTATGAAATTGGATTTGAATCAATTTCAAAAGAGATTAAAGATGTAGAATTAGTAGAATTTACTATTGATACAAAAGTAATTGATTATGTAAGAGAAAAATATTTTGAAGATATTAAATTTGCTTTACAAAAATTAGCAAAAAGTGAAAGAGCTACAGAATTAAAAGATTTAGCCAAAAAAATATTTAAAGATGAATTTTGTACAGAAAATGAGATTGAGTTTGCTACTATCTACGAAGCTGTTTCTATAGTAAAAAGAGATGTAGTAAGAGCTATGATTGTAAATGATAAAGTTAGAGCTGATGGAAGAGGTTTAAAAGATGTTAGACCTATTACAATAGATACTAATATTTTACCTTCTACTCACTCATCTTGTTTATTTACTAGAGGTGAAACACAAGCTTTAGTTGTTGGTACATTAGCTGGTTCAAAAGATGGACAGATGTATGAGGTTTTAACTGAAAAATCTACAAGAACTGAAAACTTTATGGTTCATTATAATTTCCCTGGTTTTTCTGTTGGAGAAGCAAAACCTATGTTTGGTGTTGGAAGAAGAGAATTAGGACATGGAAATTTAGCTAAAAAAGCTTTAGAATCAACAATTGATAAAGATTTTGATGAAACAGTAAGATTAGTTTCAGAGATTTTAGAATCAAATGGTTCATCATCTATGGCAACAGTTTGTGGAGGTTCATTAGCTTTAAAAGCAGCTGGTGTTCCTATTTCTAATTTAGTAGCTGGTGTAGCTATGGGTATGGTTGTAGAAGGTGATAATTATTCTGTATTAACTGATATTATGGGATTAGAAGATCATGATGGTGATATGGATTTTAAAGTTGCAGGAACAACAGAGGGGATTACTGCTCTACAAATGGATATAAAATTAGGTGGAATTGAATTATCAGTTTTAAAAGAAGCTTTATATCAAGCAAAAGAGGGAAGAGAGCATATATTAGGAATTATGGAAGAAGCTGCGGCTGAAATTGTTCCAAGTGAGGCTTTACCATTGGTTGAGCAATTTGCTATTGATCCAAGTAAGATTATGGTTGTTATTGGAAAAGCTGGTTCAACTATTAAAGAAATTATTGAAAAATTCTCAGTTTCTATCGATTTAGATAGAGATAGTGGTAATGTAAAAGTTAGTGGGGAAAATAAGCAAAATGTATTAGATGCTTGTGAACATATTAAATCAATTTCAAATAATGCAAACTCAAGAAGAGACAATAAAAAGAATATAGATTTTGAAAAATTATATGAAATAGATGAAGTATTAACTGGGAAAGTTGTAAGAATTGCTGATTTTGGTGCTTTTATAGAGTTACCAAAAGGTGGGGAAGGTTTATTACATATCTCTAAAATTTCTAAAGAAAGAGTAAAAAGAGTTGAAGATGTTTTAAAGGTAGATGATAATATTGAAGTTAAAGTACTTAAAGTTAAAAAAGATCGTATAGAATTGGCTTCAAATGGGATTTAAATATTAAAGTTAATTTAATATTTGTTTGGTTAATATAGTTAAAATAATATTTTTTTATTAAAAACAAGGGGTTTTTTATGGCTAAGCTTTTAATCGTGGATGATTCAACAATGTTAAGAGATATGTTGAATTATGCATTAAACGAAGGTGGTTATAACGATGTAACTGAAGCTATTGATGGAGTTGATGGTTTAGAAAAGGCTAAGTCTACTACATTTGATTTAATTATAACAGATGTAAATATGCCAAATATGGATGGGCTAACTCTTATTGGAGAGTTGAGAAAATTACCAACATATGCGAGTAGACCTATTCTAGTATTAACTACTGAGAGAAGTGATGAGATGAAAGCAAAAGGTAAAGCTGCGGGTGCAACTGGTTGGATTGTAAAACCATTTGTTCCAGAACAATTATTAAAAGCAGTAAACATAGTATTAAGTAGATAAAGAAAAGGTTGTTATCATGTCTGGTTTTGATATATCTAAATATAGAGAGATGTTCTTAGAGGAAGCTGAAGAATTATTTGAATCTGCAGATAATGTTCTTCTTGAAGCTGAAACAAATGGAACATTAACCGATGAAGAAATGGGTCAATTATTTAGAGATGTACATACTTTAAAAGGTAGTGGAGCATCTGTTGAATTGGCACTTTTTGCTGAGTTTACACATAGTGTTGAAAATATGATGGACAAACTTAGAAATCATGAAATTGAATTTATACCAGAGATGGCAGGTACATTAATTGATGGTTTAGATGTTATGAAAGAACTTCTTGAAATGGAAGTTGCTGAAGAACTTACAAGAGAAACTTTTGATGAGATGACAGCTGAATTATTAACTATTATTAAAGCATATATTAATGGTGAAACACCAACTAGCTCTGAAGAAACATTAGTTCAAGAAGAAACTCCTGTATCTGAGAATAATAGTTCATCTGATGATAGTATTGGTTTATACGATTCAGATATAAATGATAGTAACTTTAATATCTCGTATGGATTCTTTAAAGATGATGAGATTGGAAATGAATCAGAAAATAGTAATTATGGCTTCTTTGATGAGGAGTTAGACAAATTGATTGAAACAGAGGATACTCCTGTTATTACACATGATGAAAGTGATGATTTTGGATTTTTTGATGATGTTCCAAGTATTACACCTGATGCAGAGTTAAAAGCTAATAATGCTGATCAAAAACAAGAAATAAACAAAGATGTAAAAAAAGAAGAGCCTAAAAAAGTTGAAACTCCTAAAGCTGCTACACCTGTAAAACCGGCTTCTGGACCAGCAAAAAAAGCAGCTACTTCAAAAAGACCTCCAAAAGAAGAGAAAAAAACTTCTGCCTCTAATAATATTAGGGTAAATCTAGATAAAATTGATTTATTAATGAATAATGTGGGTGATTTAGTTATTACAAATGCAATGCTTACACAATTTTCATCTACAATTGAAGAAACAAAAACAAGAAATGCAGTTCTTGAAAGATTAGAATTATTAGAAAGACATATTAGAGATATGCAAGATTCTATTATGAGTATTAGAATGGTACCAATGGAATCAATCTATTCAAAATTCCCTAAGGTTGTTAGAGATATTTCTAAAAAACTTAGTAAAAAAGTTGAATTTAAACATTATGGTGATGGTGTTGAGATTGATAAAGCAATGATTGAAGGTTTAACAGACCCATTAATGCATATTATCAGAAATTCTTTAGATCATGGTTTAGAAACTCCTGATGTTAGAAAAGCTAGTGGTAAAGAAGAAGTTGGTTCAATAATTATATCAGCAGAACAAGCTAATGGTCAAATGATAATTACTATTGAGGATGATGGTAAAGGTATTGATGCAGAAAGAGTTGCTCAAAAAGCTTTAGATCAAGGTCAAATTGATGAAAACCAATATAATACAATGAGTACAAATGAAAAAGCTATGCTTGTATTTGGAGCAGGAGTTTCAACAGCTGATCAAATAACTGATATCTCAGGAAGAGGTGTTGGTATGGATGTTGTTAAAACAAATATTCAAAAACTAGGTGGAGCAATTAAACTTGATACAGAACTAGGTAAAGGTACTATTATAACAATTATGCTTCCTTTAACACTTGCAATTCTTGATGGTTTAGATATTGCAGTTGGAGACCAAAAGTATATTTTACCATTAAGTTCAATTGTAGAATCTTTACAACCAACGCCAGATATGATTAAAAAGATTGGTGATGGTTCACAAGACTTATTAATGTTAAGAGAAGAGTTTATTCCTGTAGTTAGATTACATCAACTATTTGGAGTTGAACCAACATTTGAAAATTTAGAAGATGGTATGTTAATTGTTGTTAAATCTGGTACTCAAAAAGTTGCAATCTCTATCGATGAGTTCTTAAATCAACACCAAGTAGTTGTAAAACCACTTGACAAAAACTTTAGAAGTGTTGAAGGAATTGGTGCTGCTACAGTTAGAGGTGATGGTAGTATTGGTCTGATTCTAGATGTTTTAGGTATTATAAATGCACAAACAAAAATAGAAAAAGATATAAATATGATGCAACAAAGAGCATCTTGAGGCTGAATGAGCGATAATAAACATTTACATAATAGAGTAAAGTCTATACTTTACTCTTTAACTGGAATTACGCTATCAGAGAATAAAGACATTATGATAGCAAATAGGTTGCATAAACTAAAAAGAGATACAAAATATGCTGGTGATATTGAAGAATTACTTGATGCTGTAGAAGAGGGTCAGCATAATATTGAATTTATTAACTCTTTTACTACAAATAAAACACATTCTTTTAGAGAAGACTTCCATTTTACAGATTTAAAAAATAGAGTTCTTCCAGATTTTGCTAAAAGTGGTAATCAAATTAAAATGTACTGTTCTGCTTCATCTACAGGGGAAGAACCATATTCAATGGCAATGACTATACTTGAAGCATCTGAAGAGTATGGAAGAAATATTAATGCTACAATTTTAGCTACAGATATAGATACTAATGTTTTGCAATATGCAGCAAATGGTGTTTATAGATATTCTAAATCTTCAAAAGAGTTTCCTTCTTGGATTAAACCCCAAAAATATTTTAAAAAAAGAGTTCAAAAAACTTTAGCAAGTGAAGAGATACTTATAAAAGTTAAACCTGAACTACAAAAAATGGTGACTTTTAAAGTTATGAATCTAAATGACAAATCTTATCCTTATAATAAAAACTATTTTGATGTAATATTTTGTAGAAATGTACTTATTTATTTTTCAAATGAAGATCAAAATAAAATACTTAAAAAACTATTTTCACATCTTAAAATAGGTGGAACATTATATCTTGGGCATTCAGAAAATCCACAAGATTTAATAAGTTATGTGGATAGAATAGGGCAAAATATTTTCATAAAAACAAAGGATTTTTATTGATTATTATTGGACATAAAGATGGAAGTATAGAAAAAGCATCTATATCAAGATTTACACAAAAAACTAAAGGCTATAATACTCATACTATTATTGGTGGTGAATTTGCTGTTGGAAAAGATATAGAACAAGTTGCTTTTAAAACACTTCTTGGTTCTTGTGTAGCTATTATGTTTTATGATTCTGTTACAAAAATAAAAGCAATGAATCATTTTTTATTACCAACAACTAATAGTACTAATGATGATATGAAATATGGACTTTATTCAGTTGAAGCAATGTTAAATGAGATGTACAAACTAGGGTGTAATAAAAAGAATATGACAGCAAAAATCTCTGGGGGTGCAGATATTATGCAATTAAATATCACTAAAATAGATTCAATAGGGCATAGAAATGTTGAATTTGCAAAAGATTTTTGTAAATCTGAAGGATTTAAACTAGTGAGTGAACATACTAGAGGTGAGCATGGTAGATTAATATTACTTGCTGATGATTTTCAAACTTTTATTAAAGTTACTCAAAAATCTGAAACTGACAATAAAATTCTTAATGAAGAAAAAGCATTACAAACAGAAATTACAAAAGCACCAGTTATCAAAGAGTATGTTGGTGGTGTTGACTTATTTGGTGTGGAAAAAGTTGAAACAGAACAAGAAATGGAAATCGAATTATTTTAATAGGGTATTAGTATGTATACAGTTTTAGTTATAGATGACTCAGCATCAATGAGAAGAATTATTAAAGATATGATAAATGGAATTGATGAATTTGAAGTCATTGCCGAAGCAATAGATGCATATGATGCAAGAGAAAAGATAAAAGAATACGAACCCGACTTAGTTACTATAGATATAAATATGCCCAAAATGAATGGTGTAACATTTTTAAGAAATCTTATGCGTTTACACCCAATGCCTGCTGTTGTAATTTCAGGTGAGGGTGTTAGAGGAAATGATATTTTTGATGATGGAGCTGTAGGTTTTATTAGTAAGCCAGAAAATGGTGAATCAATGCTTAATTTTGCATCAAGAATTAAAGATAATTTATTAAATTTAACATTCCTTTTAAAAAGATATACATTAAAAAAACCAAAACCTATAAAAAAAGTTGCTAGTACCAAAGCAAAAGAAGTAGATAGAAAAGTTCACCCTGATGAAGTAATAAAATCTATGCCTGCAAGATTGGGTGGTACAAAATTAATTGCAATAGGCTCTTCAACAGGTGGAGTTGAATCACTATTAAGGGTCTTTAAGAATTTAACAAGTAACTTACCTCCAATAGTTATAACACAACATATCCCATATGGTTTTTCAAAGTCTTTTGCTGAAAGATTAAATTCAAACTCAAAACTTACTGTTCATGAAGCTACAGATGGTATGACATTACAGAAAGGTCATGCTTATTTAGCACCAGGTAATATGCATTTAACTATAGAAAAAGGCACTTCAGGCTCTTATAAAACAAAACTATTAGATACAATAAAAGTGAGTCATCATAGACCAAGTGTTGATGTATTGTTTAGATCAGTAAATAATGTTGTTGGTAGTAGTGCTATGGCTGTGATGATGACAGGTATGGGGGATGATGGTAGTATTGCAATGAAAGAACTTTTTGATAATGGAGCATATACTGTGGCGCAAAATGAAGAGAGTTGTGTTGTTTTTGGGATGCCAGCTAAAGCAATACAAAAAGGGGCAGTCAAAGATATTGTCCACTTAGACGATATTGCAGAATACATTATAGATTATTCTAAAGGTAAGAAGAGATAATAGTAGTGTTGTTATCTTCTATCTAAAATAGTTTGAAAATTATAGTTTTCAATACTAATATAATAAAATTATGCTATAATCACATTTTTTAATTAAAGGGATTTTATGAGATATAATTTAGACTTCTGCGATACATTTGATAAAACATATTGTTTTTGGCTTGCATTATTTGTAAGAAATAAATTAACTACATTATCTAATACTCAAGTATTGGACAAAGATACTTTTGCAGATATATTACAAGTTTTGATTCGTGGAGAAAAAAATATTGATGAATTAAAAGTACTTGTAAAAAAAGCTAGAAATATCGGCTTATCTGGAATTAATACTTATTTTAATCCTTTAGTAAAACTATATGATTTTTTAAAAACTTTTGGTCCAGCGTCAATGAAAGAAATAGATGAAGAGTTACTTATTGATTTTTTAGCATCTTATACTGCTGGATTATCTGATGCCTCAAAAAAAAATCATAGAATTGCCCTACTCAATTTCTTTTCTTATATAGATAAACAAAATGAAAACGTCGATGGCAGTTCCTATCAGTTTAAAATAGAATTAAAGAATTGGGCAGGATTAGGTGGAAAATCAGGAATGAAGTTGCCATCACATATGAATAAAGATGAAATTAACAGATTTTTAGAAGCTATTGATAACTATGAATTTTCTATAGAAACTGCATATAGAAACCGTTTAATATTAAAAATTATAATTTATACTGGTATTAGGGTTTCTGAAATGTTGAATTTAAGGACAAAAGATATTTTTAGAGAAGATGATGTATATATTTTACAAGTAAGAGGAAAAGGAAATAAACCTAGAGTTGTTATGATAAAAGCTAAAATTATAGAAAATGATTTACAAAATTGGCTTAGTATTAGAACTTGTGAGGATCTATTGGTTTGTAATAAAAAAGGAAATAGGCTAACACAAGCTTATGTTAGTAGAATTGTTGAAAATATATTAATTAGTGCTGGGATTAGAAAAGAGAAAAATGGAGCACATATGTTAAGACATAGTTTTGCTACCCTGCTTTATCAAAAACACCATGATTTAATTCTTGTTCAAGAAGCATTAGGTCATGCAGATATTAATACATCAAGAATTTATACTCATTTTGATAGAGAACGATTGAAAGCTACAACAAACCTTTTAGATTAAAATTTACCAAAGTGAACCTGTTTCATATTCATCTTCATTTTTTGTATCTTCAATCTCTAAGTATACTTCATCATCATAGTCTAAATATATAGAGTATTCTCCAATATTTATACTATTTTGTATATTTCTTTTGTTTAAATAAGCGTCATCATTTCCATCCGATAAGTCAGATAGGTAATATTCTACCATAGATGGTGCCATATTATTTATAGCATCATCTAAAGTATGAAATGAATCTACTCCAAAAGTTGAGTATAAGGAGTTAGAATTTAAATGTAATACCATATATTAATTATTAAATCCATTTAATAAAGATGCCATTCTATTTAAATCAATTTTATTTTCAGAGGAGGAAGATGTCGTATTCTCCTCTTTACTTTCGACGACTATCTCTTCCAAACTTTGCCTCACATCTTTTATCTCATCTTCTTCATCTTTTGTAAAGGTATTATTATTCTTTTTATTTACACTATCTGTATTATCTTTTTTTGGATAAGTTGGTGCAGCTGGATGTGTTTTTTTACTTAATAAGCCTTCAATTTTACTAAGCATTGAGTTGATGTTACTTGAATCTTTTTCTGTACTATCTTGTAAAACATTTACATTATCTTCAAGTTCTCTTTTATCACTTTCTAATACTGATATTTTTTCTTTTAAGTTTGAAATTTCGTTATTTAATTTATCATTTTCATTTTCTAAAGCATCATAAGAGTTTTGAAGCTCCTCATAACCTTTTATTAATTTTTCTAGTGCTTCGTTCAATTTTGCGATAGTTTCAGCATTTGTCATGAATCTAATCCTTATATTTTATCATATTTATTAAAGACAATATTATTACAAAAATTAGCTAATAATTCCATCAATTTTTAATAAAGAATCAACACTTGGCTCTCTATTTGCAAATTCAAAGAATAATTCATCCATATTTTTAGAACCACCATTCTTTAAGACTATATCTTTATATCTTACTGCAATCTCTTTATTTAACACTTTTCCTGAGTCAATAAACATATAAAATGCATCTGCACTTAACACTTCGGCCCATTTATATGAGTAATACCCGGCTGCATATCCTCCTGCAAAAATATGTGAGAAACCATTTTGGAATTTATTATATACCGGCGGTTTTATAACTGCGTATTTTTCTCTAATAGAATCCAAAAGTGCTTGTACTTCGTCTTCAGATTTGTATAATTTTTGATGCAATTCAAAATCAAACAGTGCAAATTCCACTTGTCTTAACATTGCAAGAGATGACTGAAAATTTTTAGCTTTAATAATTCTATCAATAGCTTCATCACTTAATATTTCACCTGTTTCATAGTGTTTTGCAAATAGTTTTAATACTTCTTTGTCATAAGAAAAGTATTCTAAAAACTGAGATGGAAACTCTACAACATCCCAAGCAACACCTGAAATACCACTAACCATTGCTTCTGGAACTTTACTTAATAAGTGGTGTAATGCATGCCCCATTTCATGAAATAGTGTAACAACATCAGAGTGTCTTAGAAGTGATACAGTGTTTTCACTTGAAGGAGGGAAATTGCATACAATATAGGCTGTGGGTAACTGTTCTTCCCCTTTATCATTTATATAATAAGAGTGCCAGTTGTTCATCCAAGCTCCACCTCTTTTATCTTTTCTAGCTTCCAAATCGATAAAAATTCTTGCAATTACCTTATCATTTTCACTGATATTATAAACTTGCACCTTTTCATCCCAAGCTTTTGCATCAGTTTTAGTAAATTTGATGTTAAATACTTCATATAAAAAGTTGAAAAAACCGTTTAAAACAGAGTTTTGCTCAAAAAATGGTCTATAGTACTCTTCATCTAAATCATATTTTTCTTTTTTAAGTTTTTCACTGTAATAAGATAAATCATAACTTTTTAAGTCTTCTATGCCATCCTTTTTAGCAAATTCTTTTATCTCATCAAGCTCTTCAACTGCCCTATTTTTACCTTTTTTAGCTAACTCTTCTAAAAAGGTAACTACTTCAGTTTCATTTTTTGCCATTTTAGTCGCTAAAGAATAAGAAGCATAGTTTTTAAAACCTAAAATTTTTACTTTTTCATCTTTTAAAGATAGTATTTTTTCAATAATTTTTCCGTTTTCAGGAGCTCTAGTACAATACGCTTTATAGATCTCTTCTCTTTTTTCTCTATTAGTTCCATATGTAATGTATGCAATATAAGATGGCATTTGTAATGTAAACTTATATTTTATTTTTCCATTTTCTTCAAATTTTGCTAATTCTAAATCTGATTTTGGAATCTCTTTTACATCCTCATAATCATCAATAATCATTTCAAATGAATTTGTAGCATTTAAAAGATTCTGTGAAAACTTATGAGAAAGCTCGCTAAGTTTTAAATTTAGTTCTTTTAATTTTTTCTTATTTTTTTCATCAAGATGACAACCACTTAATTTGAAGTCTCTAATTTCATTTTCTAAAACTTTTTTTTGTATATCATTTAATGATATATAATCCTTATCTTGTATATCTTTTAAAGATCTATAAATATTATCATTTTGACTTATCTCAGTTTCGTAATCTGAGATTAAAGGAAGACAATCTTCATAAACTTTTTGCGTTATTTCTGAATTTTTTACTGAATCAATATGAAAGATTGGAGTTAAGTAATCATTAATCCCCTCCCCTATCATCTCATATGGTTTTACAAAATTTTCATATGTTTTATTTTCTATATTTAATAGTTCATCAATTTTCTTTTTACTATCATTTAAAAGTTGCTCTAATTCAACTTTACTATTTTCTAAATTTTCTAAATTAAATTCATTAAACATTTTTACTCCTTAATTAAATTGTATTGTAAATCCTCTATCAAACTTTTCATAATCTTTATAAAACTCATAGTTTTTTATATCAAAAGATTTAAAATAGTTTTCTAAAGGTTGTTTTTGATCATAACCCATTTCACATAAGAGATATTTAATATCTCTTTTATATGTAGAATCAATTATATCTTTTAAAAGTTCATCACCAATATTCCCTCCGAATAATGCATTTGATGGTTCAAACTTTACATTTTCTGGAAGTTTGTAGTCATTTGCAATATAGGGTGGATTTGAAATAGTCATAAATATATCATCTTCGTTTACATTTTCATATAAATTACTATACCTAAAATCTATTTTATTACTAACTTTATGTTTTATAGCATTTTGTTTTGCTAAATCTAATGCTTTTTGATTGATATCAACTGCAATTATCTCAATATCTTCAATTAATAAAGCTAACATAACTGAGATTATTCCTGATCCTGTACCAATTTCAAGAACTTTTGTTTTACAATTTCTATTTTTTAAAATCTCTATTGCGTTATCAACTAAAAGTTCTGTTTCTGGTCTAGGGATTAAAACACCCTCTTTTGTTATAAAAGACTCACCATAAAATGATGCTTTGTTAATGATATATTCAAGAGGATAATTTGTAGCTCTCTTATTAACAAGCTTCTCTAATTCTTTTTCTTTTTCAAATGTTGAATTATAATTTATATGTAACCAGATATTATTTTTATCTAATAAATGGCAGATTAAAATTTCAATTTCTTTTGCAGGAATATGTGTAACATATTTTAATTTTTGTGAATATTTTCTAACAGTTTCTTTTATTGTCATGAATGATTTTACCTTTTAATAGTATATATTATATTTAAAACTATCTTTACTCTAATATATAAAGAGCAAGTTCATCTGCTAATAGATAGTTGTTGTTATATATTTTGTTCTCTTTTTTTGTTAGTTTTTTAAGTGATACTAACTCATCAACTTTAGTATTTTGTATTTTATTTATAATTGTAGAATCAAAGCCATTTTTACACCTCAAGCCCAGCAAAACTTTTTCTACTATTATATCTTCTTCATTTAATTCTTCTATATCTTCATATTCAATTGGATTTTGTATATACTCTTCTAAGCCCTTTTTTGTATAAAACCTTTTATTTTTTATAAAACCAACTGCACCTGCACCTACACCCAAATAATTTTTATGTTGCCAATATCCATAGTTATGTTTTGATTCATATTTATCATTTAATGCAAAGTTTGATATTTCATATTGATTAAATCCAAGTTCTTTTAAATATTTGAAAAACTTATAAGATAACTCTTCATCATCAATTTTAACTTCACTTTTATTGAAAAATTTAGTACCCTCTTCAAGTGTTAATGAGTAAGCACTTATATGTTGTATTTCTAAGCTTTTTAGTGTATCAAAATCATTTTTTATTGATTCAAAGCTATCTCCCTCAACTCCGTAAATTATATCACAATTAATACTATTAAAACCTATACATTTTGCATTTTGTATAGCTTTTATAGCCCCTTTACTATTGTGTGCACGATTAAGAAAATTTAGTTTTTTATCATCAAAACTTTGTATTCCGAAACTTATTCTGTTTACTCCTAAACCTTTCATCCCTTGAAGCCATTTTATTGTTGCAGAATTTGGATTGCACTCTGTAGTTATTTCAGTGTTTTTATCTATAAAATTTTCTAATATTTCAAATACTTCAATATACTCTTCAACTTTTATTGTACTTGGAGTTCCTCCACCAATAAAGACTGTTTCAAGTTTATCTGAAGTTTTTAGATTTCTTTCTAATTCCATTTTTAGTTGTTTTTTCAAAGCTTTCATATACTCATTTTTTAGATGAAATCTATCTGTATATGAGTTAAAAGCGCAATAATGACATTTACTGTCACAAAATGGAATATGTATATATAAAAGCAATTTTTAATCCTAATTTTATTATAATTTTTGGCTAATTATAAGGGAATTATTATTTATGACTGATAAAAAAAACGAAGAACTAGAAAAAGATAAGAATTATCGACCAAATGTCGCAGCAATTGTATTATCAGCTAAATATCCTGAAAAATGTGAAGTTTTTATTGCATCAAGAACAGATGTGGAGAATGCTTGGCAATTTCCACAAGGTGGAATTGATGAAGGAGAAAACTCTAGACAAGCACTTTTTAGAGAGTTAGAAGAAGAGATTGGTACTAGAGAGATAGAGATTATTGCTGAGTATCCTAAATGGGTTAGTTACGACTTCCCCCCATCTATTGCAAAAAAAATGTATCCATTTGATGGACAGATACAAAAGTATTATTTGGTTAAATTAAAAAAAGGTGCAAAAATAAATATTAACACTGAAATTCCAGAATTTAGTGAATATAAATTTGTACCAACAAATAAAATATATGATTATATTACTTTTTTTAAAAGAACAGTATATAAGCAAGTATTGAAATATTTTAAAAAAGAAGGTTATATTTAAAAAGATGTTAAAAGTTTTAAAATTTGGTGGAACAAGTGTCGGCACACTTGAAAGAATACAAAATGTTGCTGAAATTATTAAACAAATAAAAAATGAAGGACATGATGTAATTGCAGTTGTGTCTGCTATGAGTGGTGAGACAAATAAACTTATAGAGTATGCAGAGAGTTTTTCAAAAAATCCTAATCCATCTGAAATTGATATGTTATTAAGCTCAGGTGAGAGAGTTACATCTGCCCTACTTTCTATTGCTTTAAATGAACAGGGTTATAAAACTACTTCAATGAGTGGACGAGAAGCTGGAATTGTAACAGATAATGCACATACAAAAGCTAGAATAGAATCAATAGATACAACAAATATGAAAAATGCTATTAGCGAGGGTAAAATTATCATCGTTGCTGGTTTTCAAGGTGTAACAGAAAATACAAATAGAGTTTCTACTTTAGGTAGAGGTGGTTCAGATTTGACTGCAGTTGCTATTGCAGGTGCAATAGAAGCTGATGTTTGTGAAATTTATACAGATGTTGATGGTATATATACTACAGATCCAAGAATTGAGCCTAAAGCTAAAAAGCTTGATAAAATTTCTTATGATGAGATGTTAGAGCTTGCTAGTTTAGGAGCAAAAGTTTTACAAAATAGATCTGTAGAAATGGCGAAAAAATTAAATGTAAATTTAGTATCAAGAAGCAGCTTTACGCCAGAAGTTGAAGGTACGCTAATAACTAAGGAAGAAAATATTATGGAAAAACCTGTTGTAAGTGGTATTGCATTAGATAGGAATCAAATTAGAGTTGGAATGTATGGAGTTATCGATAGACCAGGAATCGCTTCATCAATTTTTACAGCGCTTGCAGATGCAAATATAAATGTAGATATGATTGTACAAACAAGAGGTGCTGATGGTAAAACGGATTTAGATTTTACAATTCCAAGAACTGATTGGGAAATTTGTAAAAATGTGATGGCTACATTTAAAGAAGAAGCTGCCAAAATAGATTATAATGATACTATTTGTAAAGTATCTATTGTTGGGGTTGGTATGAAGTCTCATACCGGTGTAGCTTCAAAAGCATTTAGTGCTTTAGCTAAAGAAAATATTAATATAAGAATAATTTCTACAAGTGAGATAAAGATTTCAATGATTATTGAAGAAAAATATGCAGAGTTAGCTGTTAGATCACTTCACGATGCATATAACTTAGATAAGTAGGTATTTCTAGTGCAAGAGTTTTTAAACTGGACTGTTGATACTATAAGGGAAGATAGACTTATCTCCCCTTGGCTTGAAGAAAAAAAATATGAATGGGTACCTTTAGTTTCAAAATCAATAATTAACATTTTTGAAAAAGGTTGTTCTGTTTTAATTATTACAGATAGTGAAAGAGATTGGTTTTTAAAATATATATTAACGAATTTAAATTCGCATAAGCAAAATAGACCTTTTTTACCTTTCTATAATTTTAAATCATTCTATAAAGATTTAGATGATTTAAAAACAGAAGATGATATTAGTTTTATAAAAGATATGTTAAATATCTCTTTTCCAAATGGATATTGTTTTTGGTATATTGGTAAAAGTAATGATGTTAGAGCAACTTTACCAAAATTTACTAAAAACTCTTTTCTTTGGATGTTTGATGAAGAGATTCAAGATGCATTTAATTTAAGAACTAAAGATGAAGCACTAGATATGAAACTTTTACAAATGTATAGGCTATATGATAAAACTTTAAGTGCAGCATTATTTGCAGAAATTAATGTTGAAAATTAAAAAGCAAAAAGAACTATTTTATGATAGATAGAAAGATTGATTCATCACATATTTTAATAGTTAGTGATTTAGATGAAACTTTAAATTCTCTTTTACCTCATTATTCAAAACATAATATTAGAATAATTAGAAATGAACAAAAAGATGAATTCCTTTTAGCACAAGCTCATGCAGCAGTAAAAGAAGCCTATATTTCATCAAATGAAAAAAAATATATATTTTTAGTTGGTAAATCTTTTAGAAGTGAAGCTCAAAATTCACTATTAAAAGTTTTAGAAGAGCCTCCTAGAAATATTGTATTTATTATTATTACAAATTCTAAATCTTCAATTCTTCCTACAATTTTTTCAAGAATTCCTCACAAGTTTTATAAATCAACATCTATTAGAAATGAAATAGATTTAGATATTGTTAATTTTGATTTAAAAGATGTGTATACCTTTTTAAAAGAGAATCAAAGAATCACTAAAAATGATGCGAAAATCTTAATTGAATCAATAATGTTCAAGATAAATTCAAAAAAGATTGACTTAAATCAAAAAGAGCTTGAACTCTTTTCTAAATCAATAAAACTTCTAGAGTTAAACTCTAGGCCAATTAATATACTTACTTCAGTTTTACTAATGTTGTTAAATAGAAAAAAAAGGTTATAGATGCAAACATTTAAAACAAAAATTATGGGTGTTGTAAATGCAAATGAAGACTCATTTTTTTATAAAAGTAGATTTCAAAATGAAAATGCAATAAAACATATAGAAAAATTAATATCTGAAGGTGCAGATATTATTGACTTAGGTGGAGTATCTAGTCGTCCTGGAAGTGAAGTTGTTAGTAAAGAAGAAGAATTAAGAAGATTAAAACCAATTTTAGATTTAATATATAAACAAAAACTTTTTGAAAAAGCTATATTTTCACTTGATTCTTATGAACCAGAAGTTTTAAAGTATGCACTTGATTGTGGATTTAAAATAGTTAATGATATTACTGGACTTGAAAATGATGAAGTTTGTAGAATAAGTGCTCAATATAATGCGCAAGTTATTATTATGCATATGCAAAGTAATCCAAAACAGATGCAAGAAAACCCTACTTATGAAAATGTAGTTAAAGAAGTTGATGAATTTTTTGAGCAAAGAGTATCAAAAGCAAAAAGTTTTGGTATTGATGATATAGTTTTAGATGTAGGGATTGGTTTTGGTAAAAACTTACACCATAATCTTTTATTATTAAAAAATTTAGAATATTTTAAACATTTTGGGTATGAGTTACTTATTGGAGCAAGTAGAAAATCTATGATTGATATGGTTGTTTCTTCTTCTGTAGAAGAGAGATTGCCTGGAACATTAGCAATTCATTTAGAATCTATAAATAATGGGGCTTCAATTATTAGATGTCATGATGTAAAAGAACATTATCAAGCAATAAAACTACAAGAAGCAATAAATAGTACTGAGATACTTTAGTTAAAGTATCTCATGTAAAGAATTAGCTTTTTTCATCCATTTTTTTAAATCTTCATATCTTTCATTTTCAATCATAATTCTTACTTCTTTCATATGGTTTTCAAATTTTTCCATTGAGTTTAAAAGATTTTTTTTATTTTGTTTAAAAATATCTGTCCACATATCTGGACTTGATTTTGCAACCCTACTCATATCTTTAAATCCACCTGCAGCTAATGCAATAATAGATTTTGGATCTTCACAATCCATAACTGTATTAGCCAATGAAAAAGATATTGCATGGGGAAGATGAGACATATAACAAGCATGAACATCATGTTCATTTGCATCCATAACTACAATTCTCATTCCTATTTCTTGAAAAAGTCTAAATGCCCTATTTACGTGAAGATTGTCATTATCTTCTAGATTACAAAGTACAACAGTTTTTCCCTCATATAAGTCATCAATAGCTGCTTTAGGTCCTGATTTTTCAGTTCCTGTCATAGGGTGTGCAGCAATAAAATTTTTTCTTATAGATGACGGAATATTTTCAATAATAAACTCTTTAGTTGAACCTAAGTCCATTATTGTAGTATTTTTATTAATATCTTCTAACTCAGGAAGAAAAGAGATAATATTATCAACAGGGATTGCTAGTATGATTAAATCACACTCTTTTTTTAAAGTTTCAATATCAACTAATTCATCAACTAAATTTAATTCTTCAATCTCTTTTTTTGATTTATCACTTCTTGCATAGCCATATATTTTTTTTGCAATAAAATATTTTTTCAATGCTTTTGCTAATGAACCTCCCATTAGACCTAATCCAATAATACCTATATTCAATTTTATAACCTTTACAATTTTGTTTTAAAAGGTGATTATATCTTAACCATCCTATAAAGTTTATTTAGATATATTCTACGTTTGAAATAATAAGTTTAAGGATTACTGTGAAAAAAAAGAGTATCTTATTATCAATAGCCTTCGCATCACTTTTAAATGCTGAAGGAATTAAGTCTGTAGAGTATATTAATTTAACAAAGATCTCTCCTACTGTTGCAAAAGAAACTTTTAGTCTTAATGAAGACGAGGAATTAAGTTTAGTGAAAATAAATCAAGCTGTAAAAGATTTTTATAAATATGGATATTTTGAAGATATTTCAGTACAAAATGATAATGGAGTATTAAAGTTTTTCTTTAAAGAAAAACCTTCAGTTGCTAATGTAGATATTCTTGGATATAAAACTAGGGATAAAGATTTAGAAGGTTTAAAAAAACAAATTGGTCTTAGTAAGGGTACAATGTATTCAACTGAAAAGGTAAAAAAAGCAAAAGAAGAATTACTAAGAGAGTTAGAAAAAGAAGGATACATTAATTCAGTAGTTGAAGTTGAAGTTGAGAATTTAAATGAAAATGCTGTTTCTATCACTTTTAATATAAATAAAGGTGATGAAATTGTTATTAAAAAAGTTAACTATTTTGGTGCCGAAGATTTAGATAATGGAGATTTTGAAAGAGTAACTGCAAATAAAGAAGAAGAGTTTGCCTCTTGGTTTATAACACAAAATGATGGAGAGTTAAAAGCTGACCAGTTAAAATATGATGGAAAAAGAATTCAAGAATTATATTTTGAAAATGGTTATATTGATGCAAAAGTTGAAAATCCTTTCTTAGAAGTTGATTTTGCATCAAATCAAGCTGACTTAGATTTTTATATTGAAGAAGGTAAACAATACTATACAAATAAAATTAAAATTTATATACAATCTGAACTTGTTAAACCTAAGTTCTTTTATAATGAATTAAAATTAAAAGAAGATAGAGTATTTAATATTAAAAAGCTTAGAAAAGATGCTGAATTTATAAAAACTAAAATTGCAGATTTAGGATATGCTTTTGCAAATGTAACTTATGATATTAAAAAAGATGAAAAAAATGGCACAGTAGATATTGTATATAGAGCGGTACCTGGAGAAAAAGTATATATTAGAGATGTTAAAATCACAGGAAATAGTAGAACTTTAGATAGAGTTATTAGAAGAAATATCTATTTAGCACCTGGTGATTTATTTTCTATGACAGATTTTAAAGAGTCAAGAAATAAATTAGCTAGAACAGGTTATTTTGATGATGTAAGAATTGAACAAAAAAGAATTACTAAAGATAAAATGGATTTAGTAGTTAAAGTAAAAGAAGCGCCAACTGGGAATATTATTTTAGGTGGAGGTTATGGTTCTTATGATAAATTAATGTTTAATGCTTCAATTAAAGAAAAGAATCTTTTTGGTTCAGGAATTGCAGCAACTTTAACAGCAGATTTGTCAGCTGTTGAAACAAAATTTAATTTGTCTTTTGATAACCCTTCAATTCGTGATAGTAAGTTTTCAGGTAGTTTTAACTTATACAATGTTGAAGATGAGTATGATAAATCATACTATGATTTAACCAAGAAAACAAAAGGTATGTCTATTGGTGTTGGACGAGCTATTATGAGAAATCTTTATGCTGGAGTTAAATACCAATTAGATTTTATTAAAGAGGATTATGAATATTCTTTAAATTATACAGGTACACAAGCTGTGGATCAAGATTATACATCAAGTTCTATAATTCCATATTTATCATTTAACAATACAGATGATTATTATTTACCAAGGTATGGTATGAAAGCTGGTACATCATTACAATATGCAGGAGTTGGTGGTGATTCTAAATATATTAAAAGTAAAACATACTTTAAATATTTTTATTCTTTAACTGATTTATATGATTTAGATTGGATTTTTAGATATAGAAGTCAAATAAATGTCCTTCTTGATAGAGGAAGAATTAATCAAGGGGATTCTTTATATTTAGGTGGAACAAAAACTTTAAGAGGATTTAAATCTAGTGCATTTGGTCCTCAAGATCCATTAATTGAAGAACCATACAAGAAAATGTTTGCAAACTCATTGGAGTTAAGTTTCCCATTTGCTGATTTAACAGATATGAGATGGGGAGTTTTTTATGATTATGGGATGATTGGTCAAAATTCATTTACAGATATTAAAAGATCAAGTGTTGGTGCTGTTTTTGAATGGAAATCACCATTTGGTCCATTACAATTGATTTTTGCTCAACCTATTGATGATGAACCTACTGATGATACATCATCATTTGAATTTGCACTGGGGTCATCTTTCTAATGGTTAAAAAAATAGATATTAAAAATAGAAGAATTACAAACGAAGAAGCATTGGATTTAATAAAAAATGCTTCTTTAGTAGATTTAGGTAAACTTGCAACTGAAAAGAAAAAACAGTTGCATCCAAAAGGTGTAACAACATTTGTAGTAGATAGAAATATTAATTATACAAATGTATGTTGGGTAGATTGTAAATTCTGTGCATTTTATAGACATGGAAAAGATGATGATGCTTATGTATTATCATATGAAGAGATAGATAAAAAAATAGAAGAATTACTTGCTATTGGTGGAACACAAATACTTATGCAAGGTGGAGTTCATCCAAAACTTAAAATTGATTATTATGAGGATTTAGTGGAACATATTCATACAAAATTTCCTCAAATTACTCTTCATTCTTTCTCAGCTATTGAAATTTGTTATATTGCTAAGGTTTCAAAAATTTCTAAACTTGAGGTTCTAAAAAGATTACAAGCTAAAGGTTTAAGTTCTATCCCTGGAGCAGGAGCAGAAATACTTTCTGATAGAGTAAGAGATATAATCGCTCCTAGAAAAATTGATAGTGATGAGTGGATAGAGGTTCATAAATTGGCACATTCAATTGGTATGAAAACAACAGCAACTATGATGTTTGGTACAGTTGAAACTGATGAAGAGATAATTGAACATTGGGAAATGATAAGAAAATTACAAGATGAAACAAGTGGATTTAGAGCTTTTATTATGTGGTCATTTCAAAGTGCAAATACAAAATTAAAAGAAGAGATTCCTGATTTAAAACCACAATCTTCAAATAGATATTTAAGATTACTTGCTGTTTCAAGATTATATTTAGATAATTTTCCAAATATACAAAGTTCTTGGGTTACTCAAGGAAGTTATATAGGTCAAATGGCACTAAAATTTGGAGCAAATGATTTAGGAAGTACAATGATGGAAGAAAATGTTGTAGCAGCGGCTGGTGCAACTAATTGTATGAATCAAGATGAAATGATACAACTAATAAAAGATGTGGGTGAAAACCCTGCAAAAAGAAATACTGCTTACGAAATCTTAGAGAGGTTCTAATTTTCCCATGAAAAATAGAATCTCTAAATTAATATTAATACTTTTATTTTTACAAGGAATTATGATGGGTGCTATAATAAAGCATATAAATATAAAAGGTGTAGATATTCCTGTTGTTTTTGAACAAGAAAAATCATTACCTATATTAAATTTACAATTAGTTTTTACAAATTCTGGATATATGCAAGATAAAAAGCATAGTGGACTTACTTCAATTAGTGCAAAATTACTTAATGAAGGTACAAAAAAACTGGGAAGTATTAAATTTGCTGAAAAGCTAGAAAATTCTGCAATTTCACTACATACAAGTAATGGTTTTGAAACATTTGTTATTGAGTTATCATCTTTAAAAGATGTTCATGAAAAAGGTTTAAAACTATTAAGTGATTTATTAAAAGATCCAAACTATAGTAATGATGTTTTAGAAAAAATCAAAACTATTCAAACTGGTTCTTTAAAAAGAAAAGAAAATGATTTTGATTATGTTGCATCAAATAATTTAAAAAAATTAATATTTAAAGACACTCCTTTAGAAAACCCTTCTTCTGGAACAATTAAAACTATTTCTAAAATAAAACTTGAAGATGTTGAAAAACAGCTAAAAAACAATTTAGATTTAAATAATTTAATAATTGTAGTTGGTGGAGACTTTAAATATGAAGAGATTATTTCAAAAATAAAAAATAGTATAAAGGTTTTAAACGCACAAAATAAGAATAAAGAGATAAAAATAAGCCCATCTTCAAAACCTATAACTAAAGAGACTATAAAAGATACTCAACAAGCATATATCTATTTTGGTAGTCCTTTTAATGTTAATGTAAAAGATGAAGACACATATATGGCAAAAGTGGCTTCTTTTATATTAGGTGGAAGTGGTTTTGGATCTAGATTAATGGAAGAGATTAGAGTAAAAAGAGGATTAGCTTACTCTGCGTATGGTTATGTTTCTATTAATAAGTCTTATTCTTATTTTACTGGTTATCTTCAAACAAAACTGGAAAGTGCAGATGAAGCTAAAAATTTAGTTCAATCTTTAGTAAATGAGTTTGTTAAAAATGGTGTAAGCAAAGATGAACTGGATTCAGCTAAAAAGTTTTTATTAGGAAGTGAACCTTTAAGAACTGAAACACTTTCTCAAAGACTAAATAGAGCTTTTACACTTTTCTACAAAGGCTTAAGTCAAGATTATAATAAAAAAGAGTTAGAAAAAATAGAAAATCTTAAATTAGAAGCTTTAAATAAATATATTAAATCTCATAAAGAGATAAATAATTTATCATTCTCAATAGTAAGGAAATAGATTGTTAAGATTTGCTGTAAATACAACAAAAGATTTAAGTGTATCTAGTTTAAGAGTGGCTCTATTTAATTATATGTTGTCAAAAAAAACTGATGAAGAATTGATTATTAGAATAGAAGATATTGATAAAAAGAATAATATAGAGGGAAAAGATAAAGAGATTATTGATTTAATCAATCTTTTTTCAATTGAATACTCAAGTATAATTTATCAAAGCGAGAATTTAAAATATTATCAAAAGTTAGCAATGCAATTAATGGCTCAAAAAAAGGCTTTTGCATGTTTTTGTTCTGATGAAAAATTAGAAGAATTAAAACAAAAAGCAGAGGAAAAAGGTAAGAAATACAGTTATGATGGTTTTTGTGAGACTTTATCTGACGAAACTGTATTAAATTGTAATGCACCTTTTACTGTAAGAATTAAAAAGCCAAAAGAAAGTATAAGTTTTAATGATGAATTAAGAGGTAAACTTAGTTTTAAACCTTTTGAAGTAGATTATTTTAGAATTTTAACACATGATAAGTTACCTACATATAACTATGCATGTGCCATCGATGATATGCTTTATAATATTTCTACTGTAATTAGAGATGAAGATTTCATTTCTGATACACCTAGACAAATATATTTAAGAGAATCTTTAAATTATGATAAAGAGATTAAATATATACATTTAGCAAAATTAGAAAATGATGTTTTAGTAAAAGATTTAATTGATGAAGGTTTTTTACCTAGTGCAATTGCAAACTATCTATTATCTCTTGGAAATAAGACACCAAAAGAAGTATTTGAATTGGAAGAAGCTTTAGAATGGTTTGATATAGAAAAGTTTCCAAAGAAAAGTGTCAAATTTAATATAGAAGAATTAAAAAATTTAAATAAAAAACATCTTGAACTTATTGATGAGTTAAGACTTTCAAAAATATTAGGGTTTGCAGATACCGATATTGGAAAGCTTGCTAAGCTTTTTTTAACTGAAGTAAGTACAATAAAAGAAATTAAAACAAATATAGAAAAAGTATTTTCATCTAAAACTATATATGATGAAAATCAAGAAACTTTTGATAAATTAAAAAATTGTATTAAAAAAGCTCCTTATTTCGAAAGATTAGATTCTCTTCAAGATTATATATCTAAAGAAATTAATTTATCAAAAGATAAATATATTAAACCCTTAAAATATATTTTAACAGGAAAAGAAAATGGACCAGATATTTCTGATATTTATCCATTAATTAAAAACTATTTAGGAGAAATTGTAAAATGATAGATGCATTTTTAGGTTCAGTTTTTACAGTTATTTTAGCTGTTATTTCACTTTATAAATGGGTAATTATTATCTCAGCATTATTATCTTGGGTTAGACCTGATCCATATAATCCTATTGTTCAAATGTTATATAGATTAACAGAACCAGCATATGCTTTTGTAAGGAGATTTATCCCTACAGTTGTTGGTGGTATGGACTTAGCTCCTTTAATCGTTATTTTTGCATTAATTTTCCTAGAAACTTTTTTAGGACGACTATTTATGGGAATGTAATTTAGTTTAAAATGAGAAAAATTTTATTATCATTATTCTTAGCACATTTATTATGTGCTAATGATATAATTGAAACTTCACCTTTACAAGAAAATATTATTAATACTAATAATGAATTAAATTATGACTATATTTCTAATATGAAAAAAGGATTAACAAGAGATTTTTATATTAATGAATACTTAAAAACTGACATCTCTAGTAATGAAGCTTTTAATATACTGAATTTAATTGATAATATTAATAATAAATTATTTTTTAATTTTTCTAGAAAATATGATCATGATGAAACAAAAGCAGTTGCACAATGCATGCAAATGGATTACAAACAATTAATCCATAGCTACTCTGATTGTATAGTAAATGGCTTAACACTAAAAAAAGCTTCAAAACTATCATCTCTAGAGCTTAATACTATTATTCAAAAGATTAAAAACAAATACCCTTTATTTAGTAATAAACTTAAGGTGCTAGCTTCCCCTATCCCTTTTACAAAATTAATTGTGCAAAATGAAGATATTTTTTATGATATATTTTTAGGGGTAGATGAAAGATTTAGAGAAAATTATTTTAATTATAAAATTCCAAAAAGAACATTAAAAAAAATTCATAATAATAGTAAATTTAAAGAATTCTTAAAAGTTTCATTAACAAACCCTACTTTGAATCTTCTTCAAAAAACATTTAAAGATTTCGAAGATACTTCAAAATTAGATAGTGAATCTTTATTTTATTTTGCTATAAACTCTATTATTTTAAAAGATTACAATAAGGCATACAAATATTTATTAGATGCTAAAAAAAATGAAAAAAAGCAATTCCAAATTGATAAAATAGACTTTTGGTTATATCTGATTACAAAAGATAATAATATACTAGAAAAATTATCAATAAGTAACAATTTTAATTTTTATTCATATTATGCAAATGAGCTATTAGGGAATAAATTAGATGATTCTAATATTAATATTTTACAAATAGATGAGATTAATAGTATTAAAAATGATTATAATCTTAAAAGAGTAGCACTACTTTACTCTTTTGCAAAAATAGAATCAAATTTTGATAGAAATAAGATTTCTAAAGATTTTAATGTAGGCATATTTCAATTAGACTCTAATGTTATAAAAAAGATTACATTACAAAATAACTTATCTTATAATATCAACAACTTTTTTACAATAGAAAATAATATTAAATATATGAATAAATATTTAGATAGTTTAGCAAATCAAAATAATAATGATGTCTTAAAGACTTTTATCTCTTTTTATAATGCTAATAAAGAATTGAATAAAATAAAAACTTATAAATTAGAACACTCTTTAAGTAAATACTTAAATTTTGAATTACTTAACATAGATAACAAACAAAACTTTGTTCTTTGGTACGTCTTATATTATAATAAATTATCAGAAAATAAAAAAGATTTTACTACTATTAAGGCTATTTTAGAAACTTTATAATAGTTTGACCCCACACTGGATGAGTTAATTTTAAATTTAAATTTTTTACTTGATCATCAATATTTTTAAAGTGTACAAGATAATAAGAAGCCCATTTATTTTTTAATGAAATATTTTTTAAAAAATCTGAGTCTTCTTTTAATTTAACTAAACTTAGAGGAGCTTCTTCATTAAGAGTTAATAAGAAACGATTTTCTATTAAATCATTATTATCAACATTTGCATAGTGTATTCCCACAATAAAACTATTTAATTTTTCATTTTCATATTTTGTAGAAATTTTATTTAAATATGTGGCAAATATCATTGCTTTTACTTCGTTATTATGTAATATATCTCTTTTTTTTGTGTATTGAACGGATAAGGCACTTTCAGGATTTTTTGTAAAATATTCCATAGATGTTTTGCTACTGCAACCTGATAAAACCATAATTAAAAATATAGGTAAAAGTGAATAATATTTATTCATTTAATTATCTCCAAATAATTGATAAATGAAATTCTACACTAAAGTTACTTTAACCATGATTTGGATAAAATCACCCTTATGAACAAGGAATATAAAAAGTTAGCAATTGCATTTAGTGGACCATCTAACAGTGGAAAAACAACTTTAGTTGTAAAAGTATCTGAACTATTACAAAAAAGTGGTTTTAAGGTTTGTATAGTTAAACATGATCCAAAAGACAAAGCAAATTTTGACGTACCAGGAAAAGATAGTGATAAATTTTCTAAAACAGGTGCAGATGTTGCGGTAGTAAGTCCCACGAGAACTACATTATTTAGGCAAAGCAGTTCTTCTATTGATGAAATAATTGAACTTTTTGATGAATTTGATTATTTACTTGTTGAAGGGTTAAAAAACTTACCTCTTCCTCGAATTTCAGTATTTAGAAATAAATTAGATGAAAACTATTTTTCTGTTACAAATGCTATAGCGTTTGATGAAACAATTGATGAAAATCAAATACCATCAGATATAGATAAATTAAATTTAAATAATCCAGAAGAGATAATTACTTGGATTGAAAATAATGCAAAGAGAGTATAATGAAAGAGATTTTAGAAGCAATTAAGACTGCTAGTATAGAAATTAAAAAAGTTATCGATAAAGGTGACACAAGTAAAAGTGAAAATGAAAACTCTACAGGAGATACCCAACTAAAACTTGATATAGCAAGTGATGTAATTATTGAAAAAATATTTTCTAAAATTTCGTCAATCAAAGAGATTGTAAGTGAAGAGCAAGAGGCTATTGTTCCTTTACATGAAGATGGAGAATATTTAATTGCATATGATCCTTTAGATGGTTCTTCTTTAGTAGATGTTAACCTTTCTGTAGGTTCTATTTATGGTATTTATAAAAATGAGTTCAATGCAGAAAATATTATTGCAGCAGTTTATGTAGTATTTGGCCCTAGAATTGAAATGGTTGTTGCAGCTGAAAATTGTGTTAAAATGCATAGACTTCATAATGGTGAATTTAAATATATTCAAGATATAAAGTTAAATAAGAAAGGTACTTTAAATGCAACAGGTTCTACACAAATGTGTTGGCCTAGTCATCATAGAAAACTACTAAATGATATGTTTGATGATGGATATTATTTAAGATATTCAGGAGGGATGGTTCCTGATTTACATCAGATTTTATTAAAAGGTGGTGGACTTTTTTCTTATCCTGGTACTACAGATAAACCAAATGGAAAATTAAGACAACTTTTTGAAGTTTTCCCTTTTGCATTAACTTATGAATTTGCAGGTGGTGCAGCTACAGATGGATTTAAAAGAGTTTTAGAAGTTAAAACTTCACACATTCATGATACAACTCCATGTTTTTTTGGTTCACAAGAAGAGATTTTAAAAGTAGAAGAAGTATATAAAGAATATGCAAACTAGCCAAGAATTAGATGAATGGGAACAAAAGCTTGAAGTAGTTCTTGAAGAATTAAAAGAGTGTCAAAAATCAAATAGTTTAAGTTCATGCACTCCATGCGAAAAGTTTTTTGAATGTGAACTTAGAAAAAAATATATTTTAGCCGTTTACGAATCTATGAACAAAGGTTCTGGCGGTGGATTTGAATTTTAATTAAATAAAAAGGTAATTATATGGAAAATAGTTCTAAAAATGTTTATATCACAACTCCAATTTATTATGTAAATGATGTTGCACATATTGGGCATGCTTATACAACAATTATTGCTGATATGTTAGCTAGATATTCAAGGTTAACAGGAGAAAAAACATTTTTTTTAACAGGTACTGATGAACATGGTCAAAAGATTGCACAAAGTGCTGAAGCTAGAGGAAAAACTGCAAAAGAGTATGCAGATGAAGTTTCAGGTAAATTTAGAAAACTTTGGGATGATTTTGACATTACTTATGATAAATTTATTAGAACTACAGATGAAGAGCATAAATTAGGTGTTCAAAAAGCATTTGAGACTATGTATAACAAAGGTGATATTTATAAAGGTGAATACGAAGGGTATTATTGTGTATCTTGCGAAACTTTTTTTACTGAAAAACAATTAGTTGATGAAGAGTTTTGTCCAGATTGTGGTAAACCAACTAATATTGTAAAAGAAGAGAGCTTCTTTTTTAAATTATCAGCTTATGAAGATAAACTTTTAAAATGGTATGAAGAAAACGAAGATTGTATATTACCTAGATCAAAGAAAAATGAAATAGTTAATTTTGTAAAAGGTGGATTAAGAGATTTATCTATATCTAGAACATCATTTGATTGGGGTGTTAAATTACCAGATTCAATTAATGAACCAAACCATGTAATGTATGTTTGGCTTGATGCATTATTAAACTATATTACTGCACTTGGTTATGGTAAAGACGAAGAGAATATGGAGTTTTGGCCAGCGAAAATTCAACTTGTAGGTAAAGATATTCTAAGATTTCACTCTATTTATTGGCCAGCTTTTTTAATGTCACTAGATCTACCTTTACCACAACATATTGCAGCTCATGGTTGGTGGACTAGAGATGGTGAAAAAATGTCTAAATCAAAAGGTAATGTGGTAAACCCTAAAGAGGTTGCTGATGCTTATGGTTTAGATGCATTTAGATATTTTATGTTAAGAGAAGTACCTTTTGGTCAAGATGGTGATTTCTCACAAAAAGCACTTATTGATAGAATAAACTCAGACCTTGGAAATGATTTAGGTAACCTACTTAATAGAATTTCTGGAATGAGTGGGAAATATTTTGATTTTAAAATAGATTCTAAAGATGTTGAAAAATTCCATAAAAAAGAGCTTGATGAAGTTAATGAAATATTAGCTGATGTTGAAAAATATATTTATAATATGCAAATAAATAGATATTTAGAAGATATATGGAAAGTATTAACAATAGCAAATAAAGCTATTGGAGATTATGAACCTTGGGCAAAAATGAAAGAAGGTAAAGAAGATGAAGCTATGGCTTTAGTTGCTTTAATTACTAATATAATGGCTAAAGTTGCCCTACTTTTAGATTCTGTAATGCCAGAAAAAATAGGAAAAATTGCAAATTCTCTTGGAATTACAATTAACACTCAAACATATAATAAGCTTATTTTAAACAAAGAGTTAATCTCTGAAACAGTTATTACAAAAGTTGAGCAATTATTCCCAAGAATTGAAGATATATTGTTAGAGCAAGCTAAACCTACTGATGTTTCAAAAACTGAAGTTGAAACTAAATCTTCTAAAAAAGTAGAAAATGATGAAGAACCTGACAATTTAATTACAATTGATCAATTTTTTGAAACAACTTTAAAAGTAGGAACTATAATTGAGGCAGAAGAGGTACCAAAATCAAAAAAACTTCTTAAATTACAAGTTGATTTAGGTGAAGGTAGAAATAGACAAATATTAGCAGGAATTAAAGAGTTCTATTCTGCTGAAGACTTAGTTGGGACACAAGCATGTGTTGTAGCTAACTTAAAACCTGCAAAATTAATGGGTATGCTTAGTGAGGGTATGTTAATGGCAGCTAAAGATGAAGATGGTTTATGTTTAATTAGACCAGAAAAATCGAAAAAATCTGGAACAAAAATAAGCTAGTGCAAATTTCATCTATTATTGATATTATTGATGGGAGATTATTAAATCGACCATCAATCTCTTTTATCTATTCAATTAAAACTAATGCAAAAAAAGTGAAAGAGGGAGATCTTTTTATTGTACAAAATGACGAAGATATCACTTTTGCTGTAAAAAATGGTGCATTTGCATTAATAGTTGATGAAAAATATGAGATTATAGATAATGAAATAGCTTGGATTCAAGTAAAATCTATAGAAGAAACTATAAAAAAACTAATAAGATATCTTCTTTCTACAAAAAGACTTACAGCATTTTATTGCAATGATGTATCTTATGATTTGTTTAATATCCTTAAGAAACCTACTGTTCATACAAATATAAAACTTGTTCCAAAAAATTTATCAAAATTTTTTAAAATATTAGATGATTTAGAAGAAAATGATACAATAATTTGTTCAAATCAAAGTGTATTAGAAGATATCTATCCTGTAAATTTTAAATTTAATACAAAAGATTATGAGATAAACAACTTAATAGAACATTCAATTTTTGAAACTACTTTTAGTTATAAAGAAAGATATTTTTCTAAAGTAAAGCTTTCAAGTTTATATATAAAAGAATTTTTAGATGTATATAGTTTCTTAGGTTTTGATGGGGACTTAAACAAATTAAAAAAATTTAATTGTTTAAAACCCATATTTGTTGATAAATTGATTAATCATACAGATTATGGACGAACAGATAAATTTTTAATTGCTCAGGACAATGAAGATTTAATTGAAAAAGAAGTTAAGTATTTAAAAAACAAATATAAATATGCAAAAATTTTATATCTTACAACAAATGAAATTGACGACAATAAAGATATAGATTATACTTTTATAAACTCATTAGATGAGATTAAAGAGTTTTTAAAGAAGGTTTCATTTAATGCTGTATATTTTATCGGTGTTAGTTATGATGAACTAAATGACCAAGTATCTAAACAAAATATTGAACCCTCTTTAATATAAACTTTTTTAATATATCATTCCAAAAGTGCTAACAACTTTTCCCACTACGAATATTTCATCTTTGTCTAAAATTTGTATTGGGTAATCCTTATTATCTGAAATTACATCAAACTTACCATCTATTCTTCTTTGAATTCTTTTTACAAATAATCCATGCGTAGTTGTAAATGCATAAATTCCATCTCTGCTTAAATCATTTTTTGTTTTATCAATAAATATTATATTATCACTATTTAAAGTTGGTTCCATAGAATCTCCAACTACATTAATAGCATCAATATTTTTTAAGTTCTCTTCTCCACCTAACATATTAATAAAATAAGGTGGCACTTCCAAACTTTCATATGAATCTTCAGCTTCATAAGCACCCCCACCTGCACTAACATTAACTTCTGGATAATATCTAATCCAATACTTATCAGTAGAATCTACAAGAGAACCTGGATTTTGATTATATAAAAGCCAATTAATAGAGATTTTCTTTTTTGCACAAAAATCTAAAATATTTGAGTAAGGAATTTTACCTCTATTTTTCATAGTCGCGAAATTTACTTGACTTAAATCTAATGCAGTAGCAACATCTTTATCAAAAATTTTTCCTAGTTTTCCATCTTTACTTAATATATCTTTTAATTTTTCAATAATTTCATTTACAACAAGCATATTTTCTCCTTTTTGTAATTATATTACATTTTGCAATATTTTTCAATAGTTTTTTAAAAAAAGTATAAAATTTTGAAAAATTAGTTAAAAGGAACTAAAAATGTCACAAAAAATTGAAAAAGCAGCAAATGGTTTAATTAAAATTTTATATAAACTAGATAACTTTTTACTATTATGTGGTAACAAAATATTATAATTATTATTTTGACATTATTTTGACATTAAATTATTAAATTTACTAAAAATTAATTAACATATAAATTTTACTAAAGCTTATTTAATATACAATACCATTACAAATTCACGGTGGTAACCACGGGGAGTAATATGGAAACAAACTTAATTGCTGAAGCATTAAAGTTTATGGTCTTAGGTATGGGAATTGTATTTACTTTTCTTATAGTCATGGTCTACGCTCTTAAATTACAAGCTAAGATAATAGGAAAGTATTTTCCTGAAAAGAAAGTAGAACCAAAAAAACCACAAACTACAACAACTTCAACTAACAACAACACTGCAAAAATGGCCGCTATCGTAGCTGCTGTACAACATCACAAAAATCTAAAAGGTTAATTTATATGGCTAAAAAATATATTGACGTCATGGATACTACATTTAGAGATGGATTTCAATCTGTCTTTGGAGGTAGAGTTTTAATGAATGATTTCTTTCCAGCTGTAGAAGCTGCAAAGGAAGCTGGTATAACACATTTCGAATTTGGTGGGGGAGCTAGATTTCAATCGTTATTCTTTTATTTACAAGAGAATGCATTCGAAATGATGGATAAGTTTAGAGAAATTGTTGGTCCAGAAGCTAACTTACAAACTCTTGCAAGAGGTATCAATACTGTTATGTTAGATACAGGTTCAAGAGAATTGGTTGAGATGCATGCAAAAATGTTTGCAAAGCATGGTGTATCAACTATTAGAAATTTTGATGCATTAAATGATGTTCAAAATTTAGAATATTCTGCTGAATGTATTAAAAAGTATGGCTTAAATCATGAAGTTGTAGTAACTTTAATGGATTTACCTCCAGGGTGTGAAGGTGCACATGATGTACCTTTTTATGAAAAAACATTAAGAAATATTCTTGACGCAGGTGTTCCTTATGATTCAATCTGTTTTAAAGATGCTTCAGGTACTTCATCTCCACAAAAAGTTTTTGAAACTATTAAGATGGCAAGAAAATTAGTTGGTGAAGATACACATATTAGACTTCATACTCATGAAACTGCTGGTGTATCTGTTGCTTGTTATTTAGCAGCATTAGAAGCGGGTGCAGATGGTATTGATTTAGCTGCATCGCCAGTATCAGGTGGTACTTCACAACCAGATATATTAACTATGATGCATGCTGTTAAAGATAAAGGTTATGACTTAGGTGGTTTAGAACTTGAAAAAGTATTAAAATATCAAGAAGTTTTAAATAATTGTCTTAAAGATTATTTTATGCCACCAGAGGCAACTCAAGTTTCACCATTGATTCCATTTTCACCAATGCCAGGTGGTGCTTTAACTGCAAATACTCAAATGATGAGAGATAATGGAACTTTAGATAGATTTCCTGAAGTTATTAAAGCTATGAGAGAAGTTGTTGAAAAAGGTGGTTACGGAACATCTGTAACACCAGTGTCACAATTTTATTGGCAACAAGCTTATGCAAATGTAATGTTTGGACCATGGAAACAAATTGCTCCAGGTTATGGGAAAATGGTATTAGGTTACTTTGGTAAAACTCCAGTAGAACCTGATTCTGAGATTATAAAACTAGCATCAGAAAAATTAAAACTTGAACCAACATCTGAAAATCCTTTAGATATTGCAGATAGAGATGAGAAAAAAACTTTTGTTTATTGGGAAAATAGATTAAAAGAAGAGAATATTGAAGCAACAGAAGAAAATATATTTATTGCTGCTGCTTGTGATGAAAAAGGTATTGCTTTCTTAAAAGGTGATGGTCCTTTAAGTGTAAGAAAAAATGATGATTCAACATGTGAAAACGATAAAGAATGTGTAGTAGGAGAAAATAAAGGTATGAGTAACGCAACTGGAAATTATACTGTAGTAGTAGATGGACAAAAATTTAATGTAACTGTAGCAGAGGGGAATGCTGATATTCAAGTAACACCTGCAACTGAGGCACCAGCAGCATCTAGTGCACCTGCACCAGCAGGAGGAACAGAGATTCCTGCAACTGTAGCTGGAAATGTTTGGAAAATGAATATCAAAGTTGGTGATGCAGTTAAAAAAGGTGATGTTGTAGCAATTCTTGAGGCAATGAAAATGGAAATTGATGTAGAAGCTCCTTGTGATGGAACTATATCTGCTATTTTAGCAAATCCTAGTGATCCAGTAGAAGAAGGTCAAGCAATAGCTACTATTAGCTAATTGTTTGAACAACTATTAAATTGGAGTATTTTAATGAATAAAAAAATTATGGCGTCAATGTTTTTGATTCTTTTTACTATTTTCTCAACTAGTCTTTTTGCTAGTGAAGCACATGTTGTTGCAGAAGATAGTGCTACAGAAGTTAAGCATGAATATAAGCCAAAATCAATTACAGATTTAATGGCATCATTTTATGAAACTACAGGTATAAATGCAATTTTAAACCCTAGTGATGATGTTATGACTTCTGAGCCAAATCCTGCTGATGCTAGAATTATGACTACCTTTGAACAAACATGGGGAAGAATTATCATGTTTGGTATTGTAATAGTGTTATTTTATCTTGCAATTGCAAAAGGATTTGAACCATTATTATTATTACCTATCGCATTTGGTGGCTTACTTGCGAATATCCCATTAGCAAATATGGGTGGGCCTCATGGAATGCTAGGAATTATTTATAATATGGGTATTGCTAATGAATTCTTCCCTCTTCTCATATTTATGGGTGTTGGAGCTATGACAGATTTTAGTCCATTATTAGCAAATCCAAAAGCAGCTATTTTAGGTGGTGCAGCTCAATTTGGTATTTTTGGTTCACTAGTTGGTGCAGTTGCATTGGGATTTGATTTACAAACTGCATCAGCAATATCTATTATTGGTGGAGCTGATGGGCCAACATCTATTTTTATTGCAAATAGATTAGCCCCTGAAATGCTTGGTGCAATTGCTGTTGCAGCATATTCATACATGGCATTAGTTCCTGTAATTCAACCACCAATTATGAAAGCATTAACAACAGAAGCGGAAAGAAAAATTAAAATGCCTAAATTAAGAAAAGTGCATAAGTTAGAAAACCTTTTCTTACCAATTTTAATTTTATTCCTTGCAATTATGTTTTTACCGGAGTCTACACCACTTATTGGAGCATTTGCATTTGGAAATTTCTTAAAACAATCAGGAGTTGTTGAGAGACTTTCTGATACAATGCAAAATTCATTGATAAATATTGTTACAATATTCTTAGGTCTTGGAGTTGGTTCTAAACTTGCGGCGGATAAGTTTTTAGTTTTAGAAACTTTAGGAATTATGGTTATTGGTCTTATTGCATTCGCTGCAGGTACTGCAGCTGGTGTTCTTATGGCAAAAGTAATGAATAAATTTTCATCTGAAGAATCAAAAGTTAATCCACTTATTGGTGCTGCAGGTGTTTCAGCTGTTCCAATGGCGGCTAGAGTTGTAAGTAAAGTTGGACAAGAGTATGATAGATCAAATGTATTATTAATGCATGCTATGGGTCCTAATGTAGCAGGAGTTATCGGTTCTGCCGTAGCTGCTGGTGTACTTTTATCAATTTTTAAATAAAAAAGAAAAATAGGGAAAAAAATGTCAGAAATCAAAGATACACTTGGACTAGAAAACGTAGGGACAGTGTATAGAAATCTTGATGTTGATACATTAATTCAACATGCTGTTGAGAATGAAGGAGCAAAGGTTTCTTCAACTGGTGCTTTAATGATAGATACTGGTATATTTACCGGTAGAAGTCCAAGAGATAAATTTTTTGTTAATCAAGATCCATCAAATAAGTATATAGCTTGGGGTGATATTAATTTTAAAGTATCAAAAGATGTTTATGAAGCGTTAGAAGTAATTTCTAAAAAACAATTAAGTAATAAAGATTTATATGTTACTGATGTATATTGTGGATCTTCTTTAGATAGTAGAAAGTCTGTAAGATTTATTACTGAAGTAGCTTGGCAAGCACATTTTATTCAAAATATGTTTATTGTTCCTCCAAAAGAGGATTTAGAAAATTTTGAGCCAGAGTTTACAATCTATAATTCATGCAAAACTATGGATATGGCATATGCTAGTCATGGTTTAAATTCAGAAGTTTTTGTAGTATTTAATGTTGAAGAAAATACTGCATTAATCGGTGGAACTTGGTATGCTGGAGAGATGAAAAAAGGTGTTTTCTCTATGATGAATTACTGGTTACCATTGGAAGGTAAATTATCAATGCATTGCTCTGCCAATGTTGGAAAAGATGGTGATACTGCCCTATTCTTTGGATTAAGTGGTACTGGTAAAACTACTTTATCAACTGATCCTCACAGAGCACTAATTGGTGATGATGAACATGGATGGGATGATGAAGGTGTATTTAACTTTGAAGGTGGTTGTTACGCAAAAGTTATTAACCTTGATGCTGAATCTGAGCCAGATATTTACAATGCTATTAAAAAAGGTGCAATTCTAGAGAATGTTGTTGCTGATGAAAATGGTGTTGTAGACTATACTGATGGTTCAAAAACTGAAAATACAAGAGTTTCATATCCAATCAATCATATTCCTAATCATAAAAAAGATATGAGGGGTGGACATCCTAAAAATATTATTTTCTTATGTGCAGATGCATTTGGAGTATTACCTCCTGTAGCAAAACTTGATAAAAGACAAGCAATGTATTACTTCCTGAGTGGATATACTGCAAAAGTTGCAGGAACAGAAAGAGGAATTACTGAACCTGTAGCTACATTTAGTTCTTGTTTTGGGGAAGCATTTTTACCTCTTAATCCAACTGTATATGCTGAACTTCTTGGAGAAAAAATAGATAAACATAACGTTAATGTTTATTTAGTAAATACTGGATGGACTGGTGGTCCATATGGTATTGGTTCAAGAATGAGTATAAAAAACACAAGAGCTTGTATTAATGGAATTTTAGATGGTTCTATTAATAATTCAGAATTTGAGACATTACCTATTTTTAATTTAGAAATCCCAAAAACTTTAAATGGAGTAGAAACAAAAGTTTTAAATCCAAGAAATACTTGGGAAGACAAAGAATCATATGATGAAACTGCAATAAAACTTGCTAGTATGTATATTGAAAACTATTCTAAAAAGTATTTAACTTTAGAAAGTGATTATGATTTTACAGCAGCAGGTCCTAAAATCTAATAAATTTTTTATTTATTTATTTTCAAAAAGGAGTGGAATTAATTCCACTCCTTTTTTTATTTTATAAAGGGTGTTATTATGCTTATTTCAAATTTTTTAAATGATTTAAAAGACAATTCAGATGAAATTGTTTATTTATGTGCTTTTCATATGTTAAATAAACAATTTGATATTGAATCAGATGAATTAAAGAGTTTGGAGATAATTAATTTTTTTATTGATTATAACAATTATGATAAATATTTAAATGATTATGCAAATGTTATTTATAATAAATATGAATCATCTAATAATGAGGTTTTTGAATCTTTATGTAACTATTTTAATGAAAATCCTGATAATAAATACCTTTATAAATATAGATTAAAAAGAGTTATCAATCAAGATCCAAAAAAATATTTAACTATTGAAGATTCTGAAATGAGAAACAATGCAATTTTTAGAGTTGAGGATAAAATTAAAGTTATTGAAGAGTCAGAATATTATAAAAGTAATTTAGAGACTTTAGATAAAAGTAAAATTGATGATTTAAAAAAAGATATTGTTTTAGTTAAACGAGCAGTAGGTCTTTAACCTACTACACTTTTAACACTCTATTTGTATCTCTTCAACTATTTCTAAACCAAATCCATTTAAACCAACAAAAGAGTGTTTACCTCCACTGGTCATAAGTTTGATTTTCTTTACATCTAAACAGTTTAATATTTGAGCCCCTATTCCATAATCCTTTTGAGATTCTTTATGGGCTGTATCATCATTTAAAAATACTAGTAGTCCATTTTTTGCTTGTAAAAAGTTAATTGTTTTTAACATAGAATGTAATTTTTCATCATTTAAGAAAAGTTCAATATCTGGAATTATAGTATGAAACTTAACATGTGTTAAGTCATTTAATTCTCCAAATTGAATTGCTGTATGAATTTGCCCAATATGGTCTTTAAATTCTTTTTTAATCACATCTGTATTAAAAAACTTTATTTCTTCTGAAGATATTTCTTCAACAAGCTTTTCATGAGATAGTCTATATTCAACTAAATCTGATATATAGATTTGTTTTAAATTGTGTTTTTGTGCAAATATATCTAAGTCATCACGTCTTGCCATTGTACCATCTTCTTTCATGATTTCGCAGATAACTGCTTCCCCATTAAGACCTGCTAATTTACATAAGTCTACTGAGCCTTCAGTATGACCCGTTCTTACTAAAACTCCACCATCTTTTGCTATAAGAGGAAAGATATGTCCAGGTCTTACAAGTTTTTCAGCCTGTGAGATTGGATTAGCTAATATCTTAATTGTATCATCTCTCTCCCCTGCACTAATACCTGTTGCAGCATCTACTGCATCTACTGATACAGTAAATGCTGTTTCATAAGATGATGTATTAGATGCTACCATAGGGTTTAATTCTAATCTATTTGCAGTTTCTTTTGTAACAGATACACAAATTAAACCTTTTGCATGTGTAGCCATGAAATTAACTTTCTCAGGAGAGCTTAGTGGTGCAGCGTAAACTAAGTCCCCCTCGTTTTCTCTATCTTCATCATCAAGCATAATAACCATATTACCTTTTTGAATCTCTTCAATTGCTTCTTTTACTCTTTGTATTGCATTCATAAATTCTTCTTTTATATTTTATTTTAAAAATTATATCAAAAATTTCAAAATTTAATCTAAAAACTCTTGACAAAAGAATAGATTTTTACTATAATTTCGGCACTTAAAAAGTTGGGGTATCGCCAAGTGGTAAGGCAACGGTTTTTGGTATCGTTATTCGCAGGTTCGAGTCCTGCTACCCCATCCACTTTTTTAAGTTCAAGTCGCGGAATAGAGCAGTCCGGTAGCTCGTCGGGCTCATAACCCGAAGGTCGTTGGTTCAAATCCAGCTTCCGCAACCAATTATTATATATGATGTCTTATGTCAAGGTAGCTCAGCTGGCTAGAGCGCTGGTCTCATAAGCCGGAGGTCGAGAGTTCAAGTCTCTCTCTTGACACCATAAAAAATCTGAAATCGTCAGATGGATAGACATCATTTTTCCATTCTCTTTTTATTGTTTGATAATAATTAATCTACTTAAATGAAGAGAATAAAATGCTGGTGTAGCTCAGTTGGCTAGAGCAGCTGATTTGTAATCAGCAGGTCGGGGGTTCGACTCCCTTCACCAGCTCCATTTTAGGCTCATTTGCGAGAACCAAAGTTGAAACAGAAAACTGAATAAAAATAAACTTTTATATAATTGAAAAATTCCAATGCTTTATATTCTGTTTCTTCTTTGTAATAACTCTCTTAATCACTTGTCGCTTCGTTTATTGCTTCTTTAGTATCTTCATATACTTCTACAGAAGTCTCTTTTGTTTTTTTCCAAACTTTTTTGCTAGTTTTTTTAGTTGCTTTCCATGCATCAGAAGAGTCCTTTTTAGCACCCTTCCAAGTAGCACATCCATTAAAAATAAAAATTATAATTGCAAAAGAAAATAAAAACTTCATCTTATATCCTTATATTGTAATCTCTTTAATATCAGCAATTTTTTTAAATGCTTGATAAACTTTACCAATAATATTCTTTCTATTAGTTTTTATTTTAATATCTTCATGATTTACAAATACATTATCAAAAAATGCATCAAGATTTTGTTTTAATCCAAATAATGCTTCTAATTCTTCATCATAAGTTGGATAATCTTTTGAAATAATAATATTAAAGCTTTCAACTAACTCTTTCTCTTCTTTATCTTCAAGTAAATTAGTATCAATCTCTAATTCTTGTTCTACATCAATATCTTTTATTATATTAGCAACTCTTTTAAAGGTTGCAGAATATTCTTTAAAGTTGTCACTAAGAACAATAGGGTTTAAAGCACAAAGTTTTTGAGAGACTTTATATATATCACCCTCTTTACTACCTAATACTGCTTTTAAAACAGATGGATTAACATCAAAAATTTTAAATAATCTTTCATTAAAGAATTCTAGTAATTGTTCTTTTTTTAAGCCTTTATAATTATTAGATAAAGAATCAATAATTTTCTCAAGATTTAAAGGTAGTTTATGTTCAATTGCTATTTTAACAATACCTGCTGCTGCACGTCTAAGACCAAATGGATCTTTTGAACCACTAGGAATTTTACCTACGCTAAATAATCCCATTAGATTATCAAGTTTATATGATAAGGCGATAATAGATGAGAATATATTTGAAGGTAATTCAGAATCTTCTCCATCAGGAAGATATTGCTCTTTTAAGGCAGTGCAAACTAAAGTGTTTTCTTTTGCAATATTTGCATAATAGTATCCCATAAGACCTTGAAGCTCTGTGAATTCATAAACCATTTCAGACATTAAGTCTGCTTTACTTAACATTACCGCTCTTTTTACAAGCTCTTTATCTTCAACATTAAAAATATCTGCTAAATAGTTTGCAATAACAGCTTCCCTTTCACATTTATCATACATAGAACCTAAACCTTCAACAAATACAAGTTTTTTAAGCCCTTCATTTGACAAACCATTATTTATATCATTTTTCCAGAAGAACATTGCATCTGCAAGTCTTGGTCTTAATACTTTTTCATTACCAGATATAATATGGGAGAAATCATCAGTTTTTGAATTAGATACAACAATAAAATTATTTGATAATTTTCCATCTTTATATACAGCAAAATATCTTTGGTGTTCTTTCATTGATGTTACTATTACCTCTTCTGGTAATTCTAAAAATTCTTTATCAAAAGTTCCAATTAATGCAGTAGGAAATTCAGTAATAGCAACTACCTCTTCTAATAAATCTTCATCAATCTCAATTTTAACATTGTTTGAAACTTCTATCTCTTTCATTTGAGAAAGAATTGTTTTTCTTCTCTCATCTGGGTAAAGAATAACACCATTTTTATCTAATTTACAAAAATAATCTCCTGCAAAGTCAAAACTAAATGGCTCATAAGATACCATTCTATGAGGGTATGAATTGTTTGATGACGTTACACCAAAAAGCTCTGCTTCAACTTTTTCTTCACCTAATAATATTGCAAGGTTTCTGATTGGTCTAATAAAGCTATCACTTCTGTTTGCCCATCTCATTGATTTACCAAAATTTAAAGAGTTGATAAATTCATTAAGCATTTCATTTAATAAAAGATTAGATTGTGTTCCTACAACCTCTCTTTTGAAGTATAAAACTTCCCCTCTTCCTTGGTCAATTTTTTCAAGTTCTTCAACACTAACACCACATTTCTTAGCAAAACCTATTGCAGCACCTGTTGGTTCACCATCTTTAAAAGCTATTTTAACAGGTGCACCAAACATCTCTTGAACAGAATCTTCTTGTTTAATTTGGAACTCTCTATGCCATAATACTAATCTTCTTGGTGTATAAAAAAAGTCAAATTCACACAATAATCTATTTTTTTCTAATATTTCAGCCCATTTTTTTTCAATATTTGGAAGTTCTTTTAAAAATGGTATAGCTGGTAGTTCTTCAACACCAATCTCTATTAATAGTGGTTTATTCATTAATTTTATCCTTATCAGAGTTCTTCTTTTCTTCAATTTCATCAAGTTTTTTTGTATGTTTTTCTATTTGTTGTTTATTAAAGCCTTTAATAAACATAAATATCATAAAAACAAATAAAACGAGTACAATTACATCTAAAATTTCTTTCACATTTATCCTAATTATTTATTATAAAAGGTAAATATGTTATCGAATTTTTGCTTATTTCTAGATTAGTGATTTTTGGATAAATAGATTAAAAAAGCCCCAAAGTAAACACTTTGAGGCTTTTAAAAAGTTTAAAATGATAGTATTAAAGAATATTTTTGAATAAAGTAACCATACCCCATCCAAAATATATTGCCATCCAAACAATCATAATATAAAGTGTGTAGTTACCAAGTCTTGTAACTGCTTTATCTTTTGTTCCATCAAATACACCTTGGATTTTTCCAACTTTCCAAGCCATAGTTAATAAATAAGCAACTCCAATAAATCCCATAATTACAAATGTAAGTAAAAACATTACAATTGATGGTAATTCTAAATTTACTGGATAATCATAAATGTTGTATCCTAATCCTGTCATCAAATCGAATCTAATTAATTCTCTTATTGCAGATATTAAAAGTGCTACAACAACTAATATACCCGTTGTAATATAACTATTACTATTTTTATAAGAAAAGAATAATAATATTAAAACACCTAAAATTGTTGTTAATGTTAAAGGATGTAATAAATAATCAGCTTTTGTCATCCAAATTACAAATGTTATAGCACTTATAATTAAACCAACTACTGCTAATTTTGTACCTAAAGTTGATGTATAAGAGATAAACTCTTTACTGAAATCCTCTCTAGTACTTAAAAATCTACTATAATTTTGAAGAAAAATACCAACTACTGGAATAGCTAAACTAACTAGAAATACTAATCTTGCTATATCCATATTAAATGTCCATCCACTATTATCTACAATACCATTTGGAGCATACATATTCATCCAGTCATTTGGCATAATAGAAGTTACTGCAAAGTTATGCATTAAAACACCTGCAAAAACTAAAATTAAAAATGAAAGTGTACCTATTAGTTTACCTCCACCCTCTTTTGCTTTATTTGCATAATAATACCAATAATAGAATGTATAACCTATAAGTAAAGTATAAATAAAAATAAATACCCACATACCAGAAAGTGTATTTGCTACATACCAATTTGGGTCATAAATAACTTGTGTAAATAGTAATGGTGCAACACCTAATACTATAAGTATAGAAACACTTATTTTACCTGTTTGAATTAAATGTGGTGTTAATATTTTCCATGAAGAATCACTTTTTTGATTAAAAGTACCATATAGTGACAATCCCATTGAACCTAAAGCTAATAAAACAAAAGCGGCATGTAATGCCCAAGTTAAAACATAAAGCGCTTGAAATACAACAGGATAAAAAGGTATACCTGCAGGATCTCTAAGAGCTAATAATACAGATGCGTCCATAAAACCTCCTTAATATTTCAAAGATGCAATATATTCTGCAATTGCATCGTATTCTTCGTCTGGAAGCTTAAGTTTTGGCATATAAGGAAAGCCTCCATCACCTATGGCATAAAGTATAGCTTTTACACCCTCTTTATCCATTCCTGTTAATCTATCTCTTAAAGGTCTAAATACACCTGTTTTTTCCAATGAATGACAATTTGAACATGACATCTTTGTAAGTAGTTCACCCACTTGAAGTTTATTCTCACTTGTTATTTCTCTTAAGTTCTCAGGTATAAAAGGGTTTACTTTTAATAAACCTTTTTCGGCAATAATAGGTAATTCACTTTTTATATTTTTCCCAGGAACATCCCTACTAATAATCTGATTTGAGTAAATATATTGTCCTGCAACATAAGGTTTTCTCATAGATTCTCTAAGCTTTTCACCTGGCCATAACCCAGCTAATAATACAACTGCTATCATAATTGATGCAATTGGAGTATTAATAATTTTTGGTTTAAAAATTGCAACTAAGAAATAAGCTGAGAAAAGAATTGAAAGTATAATTCTATTTTGAATTACAGAATCCTTACTTACTTGGAAAACAGCATGAGCATTGTCTGGTAATGTACCCATATACCACATAAAGAAGAACATGGTAATAAAACCACCACCTAAACTTACAAGCCCCATTTTTTTGGTTAATTCAGCTGAAACTTCAGGATTCTCTTTTTTCATTGCACTAGATATAACTAAACCAATCACACCAGACATCATAATCATAAATCCGATTCTTAAAAACATGTGAGGGAAAGTATTGATACCAAAGAATGCATCACTTGCACTACCTGTTTCATAATAAGCATTTGTTCCAGGCCACATCATAAAACTAATAATACCAATAATTAACGCCAAAGTACCAACAGATGCTAGTGCAAAAGTATATGTTAATTTTAAGTGTGATTTTCTATCTATCCTATCAATAAAATAGACTAAAACAAATACACCTATAACTTCATATACAAAAAATACCCATTCTGTAGCCCAAACCCAAACAAAGTTATGTATGAGGGCACTTATACCTCTTGGACTTGCAGCGGTTGCTGTATACCAAATTCCAGGTCCCGTAATTGAACCTACTACATAAGAGAAAATAAGTAGAAACATTCCGTATTTTTTCATATACGGATATAAATCTGATCTATTTTCTTTATATGCTTTAAAAGCTAAAAATGCAAAAAGCATTGCAGCACCAACAGAAGTGTGTGAAGCAAGTATATGTATCGTACCTGTAACACCCATCATCCAAGCACTTCCGTACTCAGGAAAATAAAACAATGGAAATTGCCCTATTATGTCCATAAAGCCTCCTTAATAAAAATTAGAAGAAATTATAAAAGTTATATGTTAATATTATGTTAGTTTATTTTTTTAAATTATTTTTAAGTAAATAGTAAACAAATAAAATGTTTACTATTTATTAAGTAAGTAGGAATATATTGCACCATCAATTTCACTAAGTGCAATTTTTTCAATTTCGTCATCTGATTCAATTATTGCTAAAATTTTTGAATCAAACATATAGTTTTCAGCTATTTTTTGTATATTTTTTGCAATTTTTCTATCACAAATAATATATTTAGAATTTAATGCATTGCAATATATTGCTTCTTTGATACTTGATATAACTACAGCGCAACTTATATGATTTTTTCTACAATATAAAAGTAGATTTTCATCATAATTAAATATAAGTGTAGAGTTAGGTTCTGTATGTTCAATATCCATTATTGAATCTATAAAGAAACAAGCTTTATGCGGTATTAAATTATCTCCGATTAAAATCATATTAGACTCCACTATTTATTTTGAAGACATTCTTTTGAACAAAAATAGTGTCCATTACTTAAAATACCCTCTTTTTTAGAAACAAAAGTTCCACAAGTTGGACATTCTACCATTTCATCTTCAATTTTCTCTTTTTTTACTTTAACCTCTTTTTCTCTATTTTTTTTAAAAAAAACTAAGTAGACAAGAAATAAAACAACTGCAACTGCAAGTATTTTAAAAATCATTATTTTCCTTTTTTATATAAAGATAATTTCTATCTTTTCTATTTACCACATCATAATTATTTATTTTTACTTGTTGAATCTCATCTTCTAGTAAAGTTCCTTTATAAAAAAGATATGCAGTATCATCTTTTTTAATATTTGTAGTTAAATCTAAAAGAAGTTTTGTATTAGTTACTGCTCTTGAAGTTATTAAGTCAACTTTTATATCATTAATTTTTTCTACTCTATTTGCAATTACTTCTACATTTTTAAGCTCTAAAGTGTTTTTTACAAAATTTAAAAAAGAAACTCTTTTTAAACGTGGTTCAATTAAATATGCTTTTGCATTTGCATTAGCCATAGCTAATATAAGTCCAGGATAACCTGCCCCAGTTCCAATATCAGCAAAGCTTTCATATTTTTCAATAAATTTTAATGGATAAATTGAATCTTCAATATTTTCAATAATATCTTCTTTATCTAATCTTCCACTAAGATTGTGAACTTTCCCCCATTGTTGTAACAATGTAATAAAGGTTTGGCATCTATGCTCAAACTCTTTATCAATATTTATCTCTTTTAAAAGTTCTTTTAATGCCATTAAAACATATGTCCCATCTGTTCTTTTTTTGTATTAATATAATGTTCATTAAATTTATTTGATTTTGTAATAGCTGGTATTCTTTCTACAATATCTACACCAAGTGATTTTATATATTCTATTTTTTTAGGATTATTTGTGATTAATTTTAATTTTTTAATATTTAAATCTTTTAATATCTCTTCAACTATACTATAATCTCTATCATCTTCTCCAAAACCAAGTTCTAAATTAGCTTCAATTGTATTTCTACCTTTGTCTTGCAATGCATATGCATTTACTTTATTTAGAAGGCCTATATTTCTTCCTTCTTGTCTGTGATAAATTACTAATCCACCATGTTGGGCTATAAACTTTAGTGCTAAATCTAATTGGTTTTGACAATCACATTTTAAACTGCCTAATGTATCTCCAGTTAGACACTCTGAATGTACTCTTACAAATGGAGCATCTAATTCCTCAAAATTTTGACTCATGATTGCTAAATGTTCTTGATTATTTTGTTTATAAGCTCTTATTTTAAATTTTCCATATTTTGTAGGTAAGTTAGCAATATTTGATTTTTCTATATTCATATCCTTTTAAACCTTAAATTGTTAAAATGTCGAGATTATAGCAAACAAAGGTAAATTTTATGTTTAAAAGATTTAGAAGATTAAGAATTAATGAGACTCTAAGAAATTTAGTACAAGAAACTACATTAACAAAAAATGATTTTATTTATCCACTTTTTGTAAAAGAGGGAGAAAATATTAAGATTGAAGTAGAATCTATGCCAGGTGTATTTCAAATGAGTATTGATGAGATATTAAAAGAGTGTGAATATATTAGAACAATTGGATTAAAATCTATTATTTTATTTGGTATTCCGGATGTAAAAGATTCAGTTGGTAGCGAATGTTTGTGTGAAGAGAGTATTATTGCAAGAACAATAAAAGCTATAAAAGCAAAATTTCCAGATATGTTTATTGTTACAGATTTATGTTTTTGTGAATACACAGACCATGGTCATTGTGGAATATTAGATCCAAAAACACAAACAGTTGATAATGATAAAACATTAGAAATTTCAGCACAACAAGCGATAGTTCATGCAAAAGCTGGTGTAGATATGATTGCTCCTAGTGGAATGATGGATGGAATTATAGAAACATTAAGAACTGCATTAGATGCAAATGGTTATAAAGACTTACCTATTATGGCTTATTCAACTAAATTTGCAAGTGCTTACTATGGGCCTTTTAGAGATGTTGCAGAATCAACTCCATCTTTTGGAGACAGAAGAACTTATCAAATGGATCCTTCAAATAGATTAGAAGCTTTAGAAGAATCTTTAGAGGATGAAAGACAAGGTGCAGATATACTTATGGTAAAACCTGCATTAGCATTTATGGATATTATTAGGGATTTAAGAAATAATACAAATCTTCCAGTATGTGCTTATAATGTTAGTGGTGAGTATGCAATGATAAAAAATGCAGGTGCAGCAGGACTTATAGATTATGAAAGAGTTATGATGGAAACTTTAATTGGATTTAAAAGAGCTGGTGCTGATTTAATAATTACTTATCATGCAAAAGAGGCTTGTGAATTATTAGATAAAAAGTAATTATTTATGGGACAAACCTATCAAGAAGCTATTGAAAACTCAAATATAGTTTCAAAAACAGATACAGATGGTATTATTACTTTTGTTAATGATGAATTTTGTAAAATATCTGGATATAGTAAAGATGAGCTTCTTGGTAGTGACCATAATATAGTAAGACACCCTGATGTTCCAAAGGAAAACTTTACAATACTTTGGGAAACTATACTTAGTAAGAAACCATACAAAGCAACCGTAAAAAATATTTGTAAAGATGGTTCAACTGTTTATTTAAATACAACAATTACCCCCATACTAGATAAAAATGACAATATTAAAGAGTTTATTGCAATTAGATATGATGTTACTAAAGAAGTAGAATTGAAAAAGACTCTTCAAAAGAAAGAGGAAGAATTAGAAGTTTTAAATAAAACTTTGGAACAAAGAGTTTTGGAACAAACCACCCAGCTAATAGAACTAAATCAAACTTTAGAACAAAGAGTAGAAGAAGAGATTGCTAAAAATGAAGAGAAACAAAAGATGTTGTTTTGGCAGTCGCGTATGGCAAGTTTAGGACAAATGTTAGCAAACATAGCACACCAATGGAGACAACCACTAACTGAATTGAGTTTAACAATGTTCAATATTAAGAAGAGTGCTAAAACTTCAAATTTAGAAAAATTAAATGAATATTATAAAGATTCAATGGAAATTATTGATAATATGTCACAAACTATCGAAGACTTTTCAAACTTTTTTAATCCTAATAAACCTAAAGAAAAATTTTTATTATGTGATTCAATTGAAGAAGCATTATTAATCACTAAAAAACTTTTGCAAAAAGAAAATATTCTTGTAGAAAAAGAGTTTGAAAAAATAGAACTTTTTGGAGTATTAAATGAATTATCACAAGTTTTAATTAATCTAATTCAAAATTCAAGTGAAGCTTTTAATATTAATAATATTGAAAAAAGAAAAATTTTAATAAAAAGCATTAAAGATAAAAATGGTGTAACACTAATATTTAAGGATAATGCTGGTGGAGTAAGTAATAAAAACTTGGAAAAAGTATTTGAACCCTATTTTACAACAAAACACCAAAGCAATGGTACTGGTTTAGGTTTGTTTATGTCAAAAATGATTATTGAAAAAAGTTTAGATGGAACAATAGAAGCTAAAAATAAAGATAATGGATTACTATTTATAATAAAAATTCCTATAGGAAGTGTAGTTTGAGAAATAATGAAAATATATTAAAAGAATTAAAAGTTTTATTTGTTGAAGATGAGGTAAATATCTCCAAATTATTAAAAGATGCAATTTCTGACTATTTTTTTTCTTTTACAATTGCAAATAATGGTGAAGAGGGCTTAGAAAAATATAAAAAGATTAATCCAGATTTAATCATTACTGATATTATGATGCCAAAATTAGATGGTTTAGATATGACAAAAGAGATAAGAAAAGAAAACGAAAATATTCCTATCATTGTACTTAGTGCTTTTTCTGACAAAGAAAAACTATTAAAAGCAATAGATATTGGTATAACTAAATATTTTATAAAGCCTTTTGATCCAGATGAATTATTAGAATATATAATTACTATTGCTTCAAAATTAGATAAAAGTAGAATTATATGCTTAAATAAACATTTTACTTTTGATAATAATACAAATAATCTTTTTGAAGATGAACAGCTGATTAATATTACAAAAAGAGAAAAAAATTTTATATATCTATTAATACAAAATAAAAATACTATTACAAGTACAGATGAATTAAAACAAAAACTTTGGGAAAATGAGACAGTAACTGATGAAAGAGTTAGAACTTTTATAAAAAGATTTAGAAAAAAAACTTCAAAAGAATTAATAAAAAATATTTCAGGACAAGGTTATTTAATCTCTGTAGATAATATTTAAGTGATTATTTACTTTAGTTTTATCAAAAAAGTTTATTGATTTTTTCATATTTGTTAAGTTTTCAACTTCTAAAAAATTTTGAATAAAATAGTCATTTTTGTATCCAATTTTATGCAAAGTTTCCTGCATTTCATTTATATCATTTTCATTTAATAAATCTTTATGAAGTGTTGTTCTAACTTCGTAATCTACACTTGAATTAAGTAAAACATCTAAACTTTGTATAAACTTGTCGTAAAAATATGATTTTGTAATTTTATTAAAATTTTTTTCATTTGATTTAAAGTCCAACGCAACAAAATCTAATAAGTTATTTTTTATAAGTGTATTTAATAATTTTGGATTAGAACCATTGGTGTCTAATTTTATCTTAAAGCCAAGATCTTTTATATCATTACAAATAGTTTGTAAATCATGAAGTGTAGCCTCTCCACCACTTAAAACTACAGAATCTAATAACCCTACTCTTCTTTTTAAAAAATCTATTAAATCCTCAAGAGTATATTCACCATTTTTAGAATTTACTATATTAGGATTATAGCAATACCTGCATCTCATATTGCATGATATAAACCATACAATACAAGATAAATGATCTTTATAATCAACAGTTGTAAAAGGTGTTATATTATAGATAATTTTTTTCAATAAATTTCACCCTTTGAGAATGTTCACCCTTTTTACCGATATTGAAACTTTCAACTGGTCTATGGTAACCCATAACTCTAGTGTATACAATACATCTAGTTCTCTTTTCTTTTAATTTACTAGGCTCTAAGCTTTTCATTATTTAACTCCTCATCTAAAATTTCTTCATCACATTTTGGACAATATTCATATTCTCCATCTATATAGCCATGTTTTGGGCAAATAGAAAATACAGGACTTATTGTTATATATGGCAAAGTGTAATTTGATATAACATTTTTAATCAATTTTCTACAAGCTTCTATTGAACTTATTCTTTCTCTCATATAAAGATGTAATACAGTTCCACCAGTGTATTTGCCTTGAAGTTCATCTTGCAAATTTAATGCTTCAAATATATCATCTGTAAAATCAACTGGTAATTGAGATGAATTTGTATAAAAAATATTTTTCCCAAATCCTGCTTGATGAATATCTGAATATCTTTTTTTATCTTCTTTTGCAAATCTATATGTAGTCCCTTCAGCAGGTGTTGCTTCAAGGTTATATAGATTTCCTGTTTCTTCTTGATATTTAATCATTCTCTTTCTCATGAAATCTAAAATCTCAATTGCAAAAGATATCCCTTCATCTTTTGATATATCATATTTCTTTTCTGTAAAATTAATAATCATCTCATTTATACCATTTACACCTATTGTTGAAAAATGGTTATTAAAACTTGGAAGATATCTTTTTGTGTATGGGAATAATCCTCTTTCATATAAATCATTTATAAAAACTCTTTTTTTCTCTAAAGTTGATTGTGCTAAATCCATAAGCTCTTCAAGTCTATTAAGAAGGGCTTCTTTATCATCTTTATATAGATACCCTAGTCTTGCCATATTGATTGTAACAACACCTATACTTCCTGTCATCTCCGCACTTCCAAATAGACCACCACCCCTTTTTAATAATTCTCTTAAATCTAATTGTAATCTACAACACATTGATCTTACATGCCCTGGTTTATAAGCTTCGTTATTTGGTATAAGTTTCCCATTTTTATCTTTTATATATTGACTACCTATAAAATTTTGAAAATAAGATGAACCAATCTTTGCAGTATTCTCAAAAAGTAAATCTGTATTTTCTCCATACCAATCAAAATCTTCAGTAATATTTACTGTTGGAATTGGAAAAGTAAAAGGTTGACCTGTTTTATCCCCTTCAGTCATAACTTCATAATAAGCTTTATTAATCATATTCATCTCAACTTGAAAAGCTTTATATGTCATATTCTCTAAAGTATCAAAACCTCTTTGTTTTGCTTTTTGAAGTAAATCTTTATCTTTTATATTAGTAAATAGATGTTTCTGGTTTTTTGTTGGTGTTTGATCTTTTAAATCACTAGGTACTGTCCAATCGATAGTAATATTTGTAAAAGGACTTTGTCCCCATCTTGCTGGAACATTTAGATTATAAATAAAACTTCTAATATTTTTTTTGACATCTTCAAAAGATAAGGCATCTTTAAATACATATGGTGCTAAATATGTATCAAATGAAGAAAAAGCTTGAGCTCCGGCCCATTCACTTTGTAATATACCTAAAAAGTTTGCCATCTGACCTAGTGCTTCTCTAAAATGGTTAGGAGCACAACTCTCAACTCTACCTCTTACACCATTAAATCCTTCATCAAGTAATACTCTTAAACTCCAACCTGCACAATATCCACTTAAACAATCTAAATCATGAATATGATAATCAGCATTCCTATGTGCATAACCTTCTTCTTTAGTATAAATTTTGTCAAGCCAATAATTAGCTATAATCTTCCCTGCACTATTATTAATTAGACCTGCATGGGAATATCCAGTATTTGAATTAGCATTAATTCTCCAATCAGTACCATTTATATACTCTTCTATAGTTTGTGTTGAATTTATATAAGTTGTATCTTCATTAAGTCCTAAAATTTGTTCTCTTTGCATTTTATGCATATGTCTATATAACATAAAAGATTTCATAACTTCAAAATATCTTGCTTTGTATAATTCATTTTCAATTAAATCTTGTACATCTTCTACTGCAAATACTCTTTTTTTATTTAATTGTTCAATTACATTTAAATAAACAGTAGCATCATAAGTTGTATGTACGCTTTTAAAAGCTTTTTTTATTACATCTTTTATTTTGTATGCTTGAAATTTTTCATAAGAGCCATCTCTTTTGAGTATATTTTCTATCATATTGATCCTTTTAAAAGTGTATAATAGGAGTATTCATCTTAAAAAATAATAATATAAAAAGTCACTAAAGTGTCACGAAATGGGCTTTAAAGAATAAATAATAATTTTTATGAGTACCTTTAAAAGAGAATTCATAATTTTTAAGTTAATAGTAAATGGTTTTTGGTTAAAATTGATTCTTTTTTAAAATGAAAGGTTAAATCATGAGACACTTTTTAACATTAAGAGACTATACAAAAGAAGAAATTTTAGAAATTTTAGACTTAGCAGCAAAAATCAAGAAAGAGACTAAAAATAGAGTTTATAAAGATTATTTACCAAGATATACTTTAGGTATGATTTTTGAAAAAAGTAGTACAAGAACTAGAGTTAGTTTTGAAACAGGTATTTATCAATTAGGTGGAATCGGACTTTTCTTATCTTCTAATGATATTCAACTTGGACGTGGCGAACCTATGAGTGATACAGCTAGAGTTATTTCAAGAATGGTTGATATGGTTATGATTAGAACATTTGAACAAAGTAAATTAGAAGAGTTTGCTAAATATTCAAAAGTTCCTGTGATAAATGGTTTAACAAATGAATACCATCCTGTACAACTTATGGCTGATTATTTAACTATTCAAGAAAAAGGTTTAGATAAAAATCTTGTAGCAGCATATGTTGGTGATGGTAATAATATGACACACTCTTGGCTTATGCTTGCATCAAAACTTGGTTTTGAATTAAGAATAGCTACTCCAATAGGTTATGAAGTAGATAAAAATATTTTAGATGATGCTTACGCTTTTGCTAAAGAATCAGGTGCAAAAATTATTGTTACAAATGATCCTAAAGAAGCAGTTAAAGGTGCAAATGTAATAACTACAGATACTTGGGTTTCAATGGGACAAGAGGATGAAAAAGAGAAAAGAATAAAAGACTTTGATGGGTATATCGTAGATGATGAAATGATGAAATTAGGTACGTCAGATGCAATATTCTTACATTGTTTACCAGCTTATAGAGGTTATGAGGTAAGTGAAAGTGTAATTGAAGGTGACCAAAGTTTAATTTTTGAAGAGGCTGAAAATAGACTACATGCACAAAAAGGTGTTATGGTTTGGTTAGATAGACAAAATACAAAATAAGAAGATATAATGATTGATTTTAAAAAATTTGAAAAATATTCAAAACCAGGGCCTAGATATACTTCATATCCTACAGCACCAGAGTTCTCTGAAGATTTTACTGAACAAGATTTAAAAGAGTACTATAAAAATCAAAGTGATGATAGAAATTTATCACTTTATATACATTTACCTTTTTGTAGAAGTGCCTGTTACTTTTGTGGATGCAATGTTATTTTTACTTCAAAAGAAGATAAAAAAGTTAAATACTTAGAGTATTTAAAAAAAGAATTGGATTTATTAAAAGATGCATTAAATACAAATAGAACTGTTACTCAAATGCACTTTGGCGGAGGAACACCAACTTATTTTTCGCCTGAACAATTAGATGAAGTTATAACTATGTTAAAAGAAACTTTTCCTAATTTTAGTGAAGATGCTGAAATTTCATGTGAAGTTGACCCAAGATATTTTACTAAAGAACATATGGCAGTATTAAAAAAAGGTGGATGTAACAGATTAAGTTTTGGAGTACAAGACTTAAATGAAGAGGTTCAAAAAACTATTCATAGAATCCAACCTTATGAAACAACTCAAAATGTAATGAATATAGCAAGAGATGCTGGGATTCACTCTATAAATGTAGATTTGATTTATGGACTTCCTCATCAAAATAAAAAAACTTTTCATGAAACAATTGAACAAATTATAAAATTAAATCCAGATAGATTAGCTGTATTTAACTATGCCCATGTACCATGGCTAATGAAAACTATGAGAAAGTTTGATGAATCAACTTTTGCACCACCAACAGAAAAATTAGAGATTTTAAAAGATACAATTGATTTTTTTACTACAAATGGTTATAAAATGGTGGGAATGGATCACTTTGCAAAGCCTGAAGATGAATTATTCAAAGCAATAGAAAAAGGCGAATTACATAGAAACTTCCAAGGATATACAACAAAAGGTGGTGCAGATTTAATAGGAATTGGTGTGACATCTATTGGAAATGGTGTTGATTATTATGCACAAAATTTTAAAGATTTAAAACAATATGAAGCCTCTTTAGATGAAGGGAAACTACCAACATTTAAAGGTTATAAACTTAGCGAAGATGATATATTAAGACAATATGTAATTATGGAATTAATGAGTAATTTTAGTTTAAATATAAAAAGAGTAGAAGAGAAGTTTAATATAGATTTTTATGACTACTTTAATGAAGACTTAAAAATGTTAACTGAGTTTATTGAAGCAGATTTAGTTTCTATTGTTGATGATAAAATACAAGTATCTCAAACAGGAACAATGTTAATTAGAAATATATGTATGCCATTTGATGCATATTTAAAAAAAGTACCAGAAAATAAAAGAAGGTTTAGTAAAACGATATAATGAGTGAAATTCAAAAATTTGATTATACAAAAATAAGTGATGATTGTGTTAAATGTGGTAAATGTAAACCAGTTTGTACAATTTTTAATATAAATCAAGATGAAACTACAAGTCCAAGAGGTTTTATCGATCTTCTTGGTGCTTATAAGCGAGATGAACTAGAATTAGATAAAAATGCAAAAGATATTTTTGAATCATGTTTTTTATGTACAAATTGCGTAGAAGTTTGTCCTAATGATTTACCTACTGATATGATTATTGAACAAGTAAGATCTGATATTGCAAAAAAATATGGTATTGCTTGGTATAAAAGAGCATTTTTTTATCTTTTAAGACATAGAAAAACTATGGATTTTCTTGCAAAACTTGGGTGGGTATTTCAAACATGTGGTTTAAAAATAGATAAAGCCAAAGAGAGTGCATTACCTAGATTTTCTTTACCAATTGTAAAAAAAGATAGAGCTCTACCTTTTGCTGATAAGAAAACATTTTTAAATAAATATCCTGAAAATATACCTGCAAAAAATCAAGTAGAATTAAGTGATGGCAGAAAAAATAAAGTTGCAATTTTTATAGGTTGTATGGGTAATTATTCATATACAAATATTGGTGATGCTTTAGTTGATGTACTTAAAAAATTGGATGTAAATATATTTATTCCCAAAAAACAACTTTGTTGTGGTGCTCCTGCTTATTTTACAGGAGATTTTGATACAGTTGATTATCTTGTGAAGAAAAATATTGAATATTTTGAGACATGGATTGATGAAGTAGATGCTATAATAATTCCTGAAGCTACTTGTAGTGCAATGATTAATCAAGATTGGGAACACTATTTACATAATCAACCAGAATGGAAAGAAAGAGCAGCAAAAATATCTAAAAAAGTTTTATTAGCAACAAAATGGTTAGAGAATTCTACAAAATTAAAAGAAAAATTAGCTGCATCAAACAAAAAAATCAATGAAGTTATTACATACCATGACCCATGTCATGCAAGAAAAATGCAAAATGTTTGGCAAGAACCAAGAGAACTTCTTAAGCAAAACTATGTAATTAACGAAATGAGTGATCCCAATAGATGTTGTGGATTTGGTGGTGTAACTATGCAAACAGAAAAATACCATTTTGCGAAAGCTGCTGGTGTACCAAAAGCTGCAATGATTAAAGATACAAAAGCACAAATTGTAAGTGCTGAATGTAGTGCCTGTAGAATGCAGATTACAAACTCTTTACACCAAGCTAATGTTGATGTTAAATTTAAAAATCCTATTGAATTAATAGCTGAAGCTTTAGATTAGGGAAAATATGGAATTTTGGCAAAATATTTATTCTAACTTTAATCCAGTTGCATTTAATATAGGTTCTATTGCTGTTCACTGGTATGGAATAATGTATGCCCTAGCACTAATCTCTGCAATATTTATTGCAAAATGGTTTATAAAACATGATAAGTTACCAATATCAAATGAACTTTTTGATTCATATATTTGGTGGGCAGAGATTGGTGTAATATTAGGTGCTAGATTGGGCTATGTATTATTTTATGATACTCAAACTATGTATTATTTGACTCATCCTTGGCAAATATTTAATCCATTTATTGATGGTGTATATACTGGTATATCAGGAATGAGTTATCATGGTGCATTTATAGGGTTTTTAATAGCCTCTTTACTTTTTTGTAAAAAACATAAGGTATCCTTCTGGTTTATTACCGATATTTCTGTTTTAGGTATTTCGGGAGCTTACGTATTTGGAAGAATAGGTAATTTTTTCAATCAAGAATTAGTTGGTAGAGTTACTGATGTTCCTTGGGGCATATATGTAGATGGTATTTTAAGACATCCATCTCAACTATATGAAGGGGCTTTAGAAGGTATTTTAGTTTTTGTAATACTTTTTATTTATAGAAAAAGAAAAACTTTTGATGGACAGTTAGCAATAATGTATGGAATTCTTTATTCAATAACTAGAATAATAGCTGAATTTTACAGACAACCTGATATTCAACTTGGGTTTTTATATGGTGGATGGCTAACTATGGGGATGCTTATCTCAGGAATATTTGCTTTTTTTTGTATTTTACTACTACTTTTTATTTCAAAAAAAACAGCGTCTAAATAGTGATTTTACCATGCTCCTTTTCATATGTAGCTATTACATCTTCTAAATCGCTGATTTTCTTTCTATATTCATCAATATAACCTTGTAAGGTTTTTATAGCTTCTTGAGATTTTTGTAATTTTTCTGTTATTATTCCATCTCTTTTTTTAATCTTCTGATACTCTTCTGCTGCAGTTATTGCAGTAGAATGAAGTTTCTCTATTCTTGTTTGATATCCCTTTTGAAGATCATCATTTTTATCTAGAGCATTTTTTAAGTTTTTTTCTAAACCTAATACTCTCCCTTTTTCATCTGCATTTTTTGCTCTTAGTATCTTAATTTGTTCATTTAATTCATGAATAAATTTTGCTACTTGTTGGTCTTTTTGCATTTTGGCATAATGTAAGGCATCATCAAATTCATCTTGAAGCTGTTTTTCATGTTTTACTTGTTGTGTTTTTTGATGCATTATGTATTTTTTTAATTTATGTCTTTCTTCCTCATCTTCAGTGATTAGAAATCTACTTGCAACATATTTTTCAATATTTCCATCTTCATCTAAAATAGGAAAAACTGTAGATTTGACATAATATGCAGAACCATCTTTTGCTTTATTCTTAATTTTTCCCTTCCAAACTTGTTTATTTTGGATAGTATTCCACATATTTTCATATATTTTAGGTGATACATCAGGGTGTCTTACTATATTATGGTTTACACCAATTAATTCCTCTTTTGTGTATCCTGAAACTTCACAAAAAATATCATTAGCGTAAGTTATAATACCATTTAAGTCTGTTTCACTAACTAAATTTTCTTTATCTAAAATATCTTTATAGATTTGAAGTTCATTTTTCTGCTTCAAAACCATTTTTTGATTATGTTTATTTATAAGTATCTTATTTAATATTTTTAATGTAGCATTCATTTGCATAGGTTTTACAATATAATCAGATACATTAAGTTTAATAACTTTTATAAGCAATGAAACATCATTAAATGCAGTTACTACAAGAACTGGTGTTTCATCATCTTCTTTTCTAACTTCAGTGATAAATTCAATACCATCCATTATAGGCATATTTATATCTGTAAGTATTAATTCAATATCTGATTTGTTTTCATGGTAAATGTCAAGAGCTTCTTTACCATCTTTTGCAATAAATACTTTTTTGAAAAATCTTTCTAAAATTGAAAATGTTTCATTTCTAATAAGTTCATCATCTTCAACATATAAAATTTGTGATTGATTTAATATACTATTATCAAGTGTAATATTAGTATTATTTTGTTTCAATGAATCCATACTCTACTGCTAATTCATCTATCTTTTTTTGCAGTAAATCAATTCTCCAACCATGTCTATTTGCGAAGTTTTCTATCTCTTTTTCTCTTTCTTCAGGAGTACTAAATATAAAGATTCTTTTTAAAAATGGTTTTGGAACTTGTATTGCAATCAATTGAAAATAGTTCTCTTTACAACTACGCGAGCAAAATGCTTTACTCATAGCTATTTTTTTTCCACAGTATGGACAGTGTGACATTATTTATTTCCCCTCTTTTGGTTTTAACTTATAGAACTTTGCATTTGTTACATCTTGCAAAAATTTAGGATCTATTTCATGAAGTGCGATAATTTCCACTTCATAATCACCCATCATCCAACCTTTCCCAGTATCAAGTAATTTTTGATCCTCGAAAAGTTGAATAAGTTCCTCTTTAGATACAATTTTTTCTTCCATTGAATTTATTAATATTAATTTTACAATTGACTATTTTTTCGGACTATCAATTGTATAACCTTTATTTGAATGATTCTTTATAATTTCATAGTAAGTTTTTTGTCTAATTTTATTTACAATATTTCTCATTGTATAAATAGACATATTTTTACCTTTCCAAACTACACTCTTGATTGTATCATAATCTACAATATCACCTTTTTTACTAATTAGAAGTTTCATAAAACCTTTTTCAAGTCTTGTAAAGTCAATAAGTACACCACCAGGTTTAAAGAATTGATCTCTATATTCATCAAAATAAATACCATCTTGGAATTCTATTTTGTCACCTCTTTTTGTTTGATTTAAACACATTATAACTGCCAACTTTATATCTTTTGATTTTAAAGGTTTTGTTAAAAATGTGTATGCACTACTATTTATAGCTGTAACAATATCATCATTGTTATCATTATTTGAAATAATAATTTTAGGTAATGATGGTGCAGCATTTGATATAGCAGAGCATGCTTCTTCAAAATCTTTAGCAGAAACATCAGTATCAATTATAATCATATCAAAATTTGTTTCTTCTAGTTTTTCTATTGCTTCATCTGAGCTTTCTACCAAAGATAATTCTTTGAAGTATTCATCAAATTCATTTTCTATAGTTGTACTTAATGAACTATCATTACTAACAAAAAGTAATTTTGCATTGTACAATTTTCTAATGTTTTTTAATGTTTTTATCATGTTTGACTCTTTTGTAAATATTTTAGAAACTTATTTTAACAAAATTGAATTCAAATGTCAAAAGAAAATTATTAAAAAATAAAGAAAAAGTAAATATTTTTAATCTATTTAAGTTCTTGCCAAGACATTCCTATACTTTTTGAGACCTTTAGAGGTACATTTAATTTATATATATTTTCCATTATATCTACAATATCTTTCGTTATTTTATCTACTTCTGATTCTTCTATTTCAAATATTAATTCATCATGGATTTGCAATAACATATTGATTTTATCGTTGTTTTTATACTTTTTATATATATCAATCATTGCTAGTTTTATTAAATCTGCTGCACTACCTTGAAAAAGTGTATTTACTGATTCTCTTAAAAAAGCAGCTTTCATCATAGCATTTGCAGAATCAAAATCAAAAACTCTTCTTCTACCTATTAAAGTCTCTACAAAACCATTTTCTAATGCTTTATTTTCAATAGATTTTAAATATTCTTTAACACTAACAAAGTTTTCAAAATAAGCATCAATATATTGTTTTGCTTCTTTTGCAGGTATTCCTAATGTATCTCCAAGTTTTCTACTACCCATTCCATAAAGTAATCCAAAGTTTATTGATTTGGCGATAGATCTTTTAGAATCAGCTAACTCTTCTCCAAATATTTTTACAGCTGTTTGTCTATGAATATCTTTATTTGCTTTAAATGCTTCAACTAAAGCTTCATCTTGAGAAAAATGTGCTAAAAGTCTTAATTCTATTTGTGAATAATCAATACCAACAAGCTTATATCCATCTTTAGGTATAAAGGCACTTCTAATTAGTCCCCCTGCTTCACTTCTAACAGGGATGTTTTGTAGGTTTGGATTTTTTGAACTTAATCTACCTGTTGCAGTTCCGGTTTGTAAAAATGATGTATAGATTCTATTTTTATCATCTTTTTTTGCTAAATTTAATAAGGGTTCAATATATGTAGATTGTAATTTATAAGATTCTCTGTAGTCTAATAATAAAGGAACAATCTCATGAGCATCTTTTAGTTTTTGAAGTACTACTTCGTTTGTACTATAACCACTTTTTGTTTTCTTAGATGGTGGAAGTTTTAATTCATCAAAAAGTAATGTACCTAATTGTTTAGGAGAATTGATATTAAACTCTCTTCCTGCTTTTTCATAAATTTTTGATGTTAATTCTTGAATATATATATTGCTTTTTTGTTTTAATTCTTTTAGTTTTTCAATATCAAGTTTTATTCCATTTTCTTCCATATTTTCTAAAACATAAATAAAATCAAATTCATAGTCATGAGCGATTTTTACCAAGTTTTCTGCTTGGATTTCTTTAAATTCTTCTAAAAGTTTAAAATAGATTTTATAAGTAAATAGTGCATCTTCAGCAGCATAATTACAAGCTTCATTTATATCTACATTAGAAAAATTTTCACCTTTTTTAACTACATCTTTAAAAGCTATCATAGTGTGGTCAAAATATTTTGAAGCTAAAGCATCAAGCCCTACTCTTTCACTACTGTTTAATAACCATGCTAAAATCATTGTATCTGCATAAAGTTTTAATTCAATATTTAGTTCATTTTTAATAATTGAAAAATCGTATTTGAAGTTTTGCAAAACTAATTTTTTAGTATTTAATTTGTTTATAGCTTCAGAAACAATTTCAAAAGAGATTTGTGCAGGTGCACCTAAATATTGGTGATTTATAGGGATATAATATGCTTTGTTATTCTCAAAACAAAATGAAAAACCTACCAATGAAGCATTTTTTGTATCTATATCTGTTGTTTCTGTATCAAAAGCAACAATTGTATCTTCAGGAATTGAATTTATAACTTCTAATAATTTTTTTTCATCATCTAAAAGTATATATTCATAATTTTCTACTTTTTTTTCAATTTTTATAGGAATATTAGTTTTATAATTTAAACCCTCTTTATTTACTCTATCAATGATTCTATTTAAATCATATTCCAATAAAATATCAGCAATCCTTAATATTGGATTTTCTTTTGGTAATTGATATGTTTCTATCTCATCAATACAATGACAATCTGTATTTAATGTTACTAATTGTTTTGAGATATAAGCCATCTCTTTACCTTCAGTTAAAAGATTTTTCCATCTTGTCTTTTCTATATTTTCAAGATTTTCATAAATCTTATCTAAAGAACCATATTCTTTAATCAATGCTTCTGCAGTTTTTGCACCTACACCCTTTACTCCAGGCACATTATCAGCACTATCACCTAAAAGTGATTGATAATCTATAAACTGTGAAGGTCTCACCCCATATTTTTCAAAACACTTATCTTCATTAACTATACTTTTTTTAATTGGATCAAATAGATATATTTTATTATCATCAATTAATTGATATAAATCTTTATCGTGTGACACAATTCTAACTTCTAAATCTTTTTCTCTTGCATCATGTGCAATTGAAGCAATAATATCATCAGCTTCAAATCCTGTTTTCATAGCTGTTTGAAATCCCATTTTTTCTATCCACTCAATTGCAATTGGTAATTGTTTTAATAAATCTTCAGGTACATCAGGTCTATGAGCCTTATATTGGTCATAAATCTCATTTCTAAAAGTATCACCTTTTGCATCAAGAGCAAATACTAAATAATCTGTTTGAAAATCTTTTCCTATGTTTGAAACAAAATTCATAAATCCAGTTAAAAGACCTGTAGGAAATCCACTCTTTGATTTTAATGGTGGTAAAGCAAAATAACTTCTAAATAAAAAGCCAAAAGTATCAATAATTGTAATAGTTTTTTTCATTAATATCTTCTTTCATATGGTTGTTTAAAGATTTTATAATATAATAATATCACTTAAAAACAAGGTTTTGTATTGTCTTTAGAAGATATTGAAAAATTAAAAAGAAACAACAAAGAGTTGCAAGAAATTATTAATAACTCATGGGATGGAATAGGTATAATTGATAAATCAACAAAATTGATCTATGTTAATAATGCCTTTATGCCAATTCTTGGATTTAATAAAGATGAATTAATAAATACAAAACTTATAAATTATATGAAAAGCGAATTTATAAACCCTTTTTTGGAGTTATTAAATGTCGATACTTCTCAAAGTAAAAAATACAAAGCAGAAATAGATTTAGTATGTATAAGAAAAGATAAAGAGAAGGTTTATCTTAAAATTACAATCTCAACAATGTTAAATAAATCTTTGTTTGTAATAAATACAAAAGATATTACATCACAAGTTTCAGACGATGAAATTTTAGATGATTATGTAGTTTCGATGCATATTGATTTACATGGTTACATTACAAAGGTTAGTAATGCATTTTTAAAACTTTTTGGATATAAAAAAGATGATATCATAAACACCCCATATAAAAAACTTTTAGATGAAAATACTGATAAGATTATATTTGAAAACATTGATAAGACTTTAGAAGCACAACAAGAGTTTAGTGGGAAAATTAAAGCTTTAAAATATAATAATGATTCATTTTTTATTAATATAAAAATCAAACCAATGTACAATAAATATGGAGATGTTACCGGTTATACTTCTTTGATATTTGATATATCAAATCAACTTGATCTAAAAGATGAAGCAATAATTTTAGAACAAGAGATTCTTAATGCAAAAAAAGAGATTATTGAAAAAAATAATATTTTAAAAAACCAATCAAAACTATTGATTATTACAGAAACTTTACAAAAATTATCACATGAATGGAGACAACCTCTAAATCTTATTTCAGTACAAGCACAAAAATTAGAACTTGATTACTCTATGGGAATTAATCCTAATCAAGATGATGCCATAAAATCTTTAGATAAAATAAAAAATGAAGCAGACAAGTTATCTAAAACTATTGAGAACTTTCAACATTTTATAAAAAATAATTCAAAAGAAACTATTACAAATGCAGAAAAAATAATAAATACTGTTCTAAGAAGAATTGATATAGATAAAAATATTAATATAAATACAAAACTTGATAAAGATTTTGAATTTTCAACATTTGAAGAAGAATTAATAACTGTACTTACAAATATATTAATAAATTCTAATGAACAATATAAAAGAAAAAGTAAAAATAATGCAAAAATAGAAATCCTACAATACCATAATGAGGATAAAATTATATTTGAAATAAAAGATAATTTGGGTGGTATTTCAGAAGATATACTACATAAAATTTTTGAACCATACTTCTCAACAAAAGAGAAAAAGCATGGTGTAGGATTAGGACTATACATAAGTAAATTAATTGTTAATTTACAATTGCAAGGTGTTATTACAGTAACAAATGACAAGGATGGAATTTTAGTTAAAATTTCTATACCAATAAATTAAGGATTTTATATGATTATTATACCTGCACGACTTAATTCTAGCAGATTTGAAAATAAAATATTAGTAGATATTTTAGGTTTACCAATGGTAATAAAAACTGCAAAGCAAGTTAGTGATTTAGATGAAGTAGTTATAGCAACAGACTCACAAGAAGTTATTAAATTAGCACAAGAACATGGATTTAAAGCCGTATTAACTTCAAGTGAGCACCAAAGTGGTACAGACAGAATAAATGAAGCAGCAAATATTTTGAATTTAGCTGAGGATGATATTATTATAAATGTGCAAGCAGATGAGCCATTTATAGAAACTAGTGTAATTGAAAAAGTTATAAATAGAGTTAAGCGTGTAAAAGAGAATAAAGAAGATATAATGATTGTAAGTTGTTATAAATCAATTAGTTCAGAGTTAGCAGATGACCCAAATCATGTTAAAGTAATTTTAGATGAACACTTAAATGCTATCTATTTTTCAAGAGCAAAAATACCATATCATAGAGACCACTATGAAAACTCTTCTTATAATGGACACTTGGGAATTTATGGTTTTACTAAAAAATCATTAAATAATTTTTGTAAGTTATCTACATCTAAATTAGAAAAAATAGAAAAATTAGAACAATTAAGAGCCTTGGATAATGGTAAAAATATAGCAATGGTAAAAGTTGAATCGAAGTCATTTGGTATTGATACTGAACAAGATTTAAGAAATGCTTTAAAAATTTTTGTAAATTAAATAATTTATGATACAATAATATCTTATATTTTTTTAAAGGTATATATTAGTATGAATAAAGAGATTTTAAAAGACATTAATGTTTTATATGTAGAAGATGAAGATGAAGTTCGTGAATTTACAAGTAAAACAATTAGTAGTATAGTAAATCAGGTTGTTGTTGCTAAAGACGGTAAAGAAGGACTTGAAAAATATTATGAAAATAGTCAATTAAATCTTATTTTAACAGATATAAATATGCCAAGAATGGGTGGACTTGAGATGTGTAATATTATTAGGGAAAAAGATAAAGAGATCCCTATTGTTATAACAAGCGCACATAGTGACCCAAATTTTTTAAAAGAAGCAATTGATGTAAAAGTTAGTTCTTATGCTATGAAACCAATTGATTTATATCATTTAATTGATAGTATGATAAAAGCAGTTGAACCAATATTTTTAAGAAAAAGATTAGAAAAAATCACAAAAAACCTTGAAGATAAAGGTGGAAGAAGTAACAAAACAAACTAAACTTCTTCTTGATGCTCAAGATAATATTGTCTTTTTAACAAATTTTTCAAAGATAGTTGAAGTTAATAAAAAGTTTTTAGAGTTTTTTAATGTTTCCTCTTATGAAGATTTTTTAAGTACAAAAAAATCAATTGTTAGTCAGTTTAAAGAGGATAAGAGGTTTTTTAATAAAGCTATAGTTGATACAGATAGTCATTGGATTTTAGAGATTCAAAAACTAACTGAAGCTGATAGGGTTGTTAAAATGGAAAATAAAGATGGTGAAGATAGAATTTTTACAGTTACTATTGATGATTATGAAAATAAAAAAGAGCATTTTGTTATATCATTAACTGATATCACATCATTAAAAGAAAAATCAAACCTTTTGGAATATCAAGCTAGCCATGATCAATTAACTGGTTTATTTAATAGACAAAAATTTAATGATATATTTTTAAAAGAGATAAAAAGAGATAAAAGATATGATAATGCTTTATCTATTATAGTTTTTGATATAGACAACTTTGTAGATCTAAATAATGAATTTACAAAAGAAACATGTGATAATGTATTAAAAGATATTGCACAAATTATAATTAATAGTGTTAGAGAACATGATATTGTCGTAAGATGGGCAACAGAAAAATTTTTAATATTACTTCCACAAACAAAAGTTCCTGGGGCAAATAAAGTTGCTCAAAAAATTTTAGAGAGTATTCAAGAACATAAGTTTTCAAATATATCAAAAGAGATTACTACAAGTTTTGGTATATCAAAACTACAAGAAGAAGATAATGATATATCTATTTTAAAAAGAGTTGAAGAAGCTTTAGCAAAAGCTAAAAATGAAGGGATAAATAGGATAGTTTGTAATTAAAAATTAAAACTTTCTCCTAAATAGTGTTCCCTTACACTTCCATCACTTTTAATTTCATCTGCATTACCAGACGCAAGTAAAGCTCCATTTTTCATAACATAAGCTCTATCACATATTTCAAGGGTTTCTCTTACATTATGATCTGTAATTAGTACCCCTATCCCAATTTTGGTTAATTCATGAATAATCTCTTGAATATCTTTAACTGCAATTGGATCAACTCCAGCAAAGGGTTCATCAAGAAGTAAAAATTTAGGTTTAGATACCAAAGCTCTTGCTATTTCAGTTCTTCTTCTCTCCCCTCCTGACAAAGACACACCTTTTCTTTGTCTAATTGGTTCAATATTAAATACTTCAAGTAACTCTTCCACTCTTTTATGTTGTTCTTTTTTATCTTTTGTAACTATTTGTGCTGCTAACATTAGATTGTCTTCTACAGATAAATCTTTAAAAATAGAAGACTCTTGGGGTAAATATCCTATCCCTTTTAAAGCTCTTTTATGTAATGGCAAAGATGTGATATTCTCTTCATCAAAATATATTTTACCAGCGCTTGGAATTATTAGCCCACAAACCGTATAAAATGTAGTTGTTTTACCTGCACCATTTGGTCCTAAAAGTCCAACAATTTCTCCTGAATTAACCTCTAAAGATATTCCATGCAAAATTTGTGTTTTTTTAATACTTTTTTTTATATCTTCTACTCTTAATTTACTCATTTATTGTATATAACCTTTTATTATCTCTTTTTTCAATATTTAGGACAATGATATTAAATCCATATGAGTTTAATATCTCTTCTAACTTCTCATCACCCCACTCTACAAAGTGCACGCCCTCTTTTTCAAATTCTTCAAGTAATCCTAAAGATATAAATTCTTCTAAAGTTTTATTATAAACATCATAATGAAATATATTTTCACTATATATAGATTGTAAAGAAAATGTTGGTGACGTAACAAGTTCATCTACATCAAGAGACTTAACAAAATTTTTAACAAATGTAGTTTTACCACTAGCTAAATCTCCTCGCAGAATTACCACACAATTAAAATCTAAAACTTCTAATTTCTCTTTTAATTTTTTTACAATTTTATCAATCTCATTTAATTCTAGTAAAAAAGTCAAATTCTAAACCAACTGTGATGATATTTTTATTAATTCTTCAAGCTTTTCTTTCGCTTTATTATTATTAATTGTATCTTTGGCAATTTCAATTCCCTCTTTTATGTCTCTTGCTTTATTATCAACAACTAAAGCTGCAGCTGTATTTAAAAGTACAATATCTAGTTTTGCACCCTTTGTTACTCCAGTTAAAATATCATATGTAATTTTTGCATTTTCTTTACCATCACCACCAACAATCTCATCTTTAGGAGCTAATTTTAGTCCATACTCTTGTGGGTCAATAACAAAATCTTCTATTTTTCCATTATCTAACAATGTTGCATAAGATATATCTGATATTGATATTTCGTCCATGCCATCATTTGATGATACAACCATTGATTTTTTAGCTTCTAACATATCTAAAGCTGTTGCAATTTTATTAATATATGATTTATCAAATACACCAATTAATTGTTTTGAAACTGAAGCAGGATTTGATAAAGGACCTAAGATATTAAAAATAGTTCTATGTGGAATTGATTTTCTAATTGGCATAATGTATTTCATTGCTGGATGGTGATTTTGTGCAAACATAAAACAAAAACCAGTCTCTTCTAACATTTTTACAGAATTTTCAATTGAAAGATTTAAATTAATACCTAATGCTTCTAGCATATCAGCACTTCCAGATTTACTTGTTATACTTCTATTTCCATGCTTTGCCACAAAACAACCAGCTGCAGCTAATAGTATTGATACTGTACTTGAAATATTAAAACTATAACTTTTATCTCCACCCGTTCCTACTACATCAATAGCTTTAGATTTTAAATCATAATGTATTGGAAGAGGAATCATATGATCTCGCATTGCACTTGCTGCTGCAGCTATTTCTGCTGCTGTTTCTCCTCTTTCATATAATTCAATTAAATATTCTCTAACTTCCTCTTCTGGTAATTTGTTTTCAAATATATCATCAAATTTTAATTTAGCCATATTAAACATTTTTTATCCTTGCATCACTTCAACATATTCTGACATTTTAGATTTAGGTGTAGATTTAGTAACTGGTATTTGAAGAACTTTAAACTTATCTGTTCTCTCAAGATATCTAATCTCTATAATATCCCCTATTTTAACCTCTTTTGCTTTTTTAACTGGAAGATTGTTTATGAAAACAACTTTATGTTCTAACATATCTTCAGCAACAGCCCTTCTTTTTGTAATATTTACTGCATTTAAAAATTTATCTATTCTCATGGCTTAGATTATATCTAATTTTTATTAAAAACTTTTTTGTTTATTAAAATATTACTTGTAAAGAAAAATATTCATATTTAATTCATTTAATAGTTTATTTTTGATAAAATATGCGCTTAAAATCGATTATCATAGGAATTTTATTATGAGTAAAAAAGAAGTAAAAAAAGTTGTATTAGCTTATAGTGGTGGGCTTGATACTTCAACTATTTTAAAATGGCTTCAAGATGAATATAATGCAGAAGTTATTACATTCACTGCTGATTTAGGACAAGGTGAAGAGGTTGAGCCAGCACGTGCAAAAGCTTTAGCTTGTGGTATTAAACCAGAAAATATTTTTATACTAGATATTAAAGAAGAATTTGTTAAAGATTATGTTTTTCCAATGTTCCGTGCAAATGCAATATATGAAGGAGAATATCTTCTTGGTACATCTATTGCAAGACCTTTAATTGCAAAAAAACAAATTGAAATTGCAAATAAAATGGGTGCAGATGCTGTATCTCATGGTGCAACAGGTAAAGGTAATGACCAAGTAAGATTTGAACTTGGATATTTAGGACTAAAGCCTGATATTACAGTTATTGCCCCTTGGAGAGAGTGGGATTTAAATTCAAGAGAAAAACTACTTGCCTATGCAAAAAAACATGGTATTGAGATTGATAAAAAACACCTTGATGCAGATGGTAACCCAGCAATTAGTCCATACTCTATGGATGCAAATCTTTTACACATCTCTTATGAAGGATTACATTTAGAAAATCCAAATAATGAGCCAGAAGATTCAATGTGGTTATGGACAAACTCTCCTGAAGAAGCTCCAGATGAAGCTGAATATATTACAATTGGATATAAAAATGGAGATCCAATTTCAATAAATGGTGAAGAGTTGTCACCTGCAACTTTACTTAAAAAGTTAAATGACTATGGTAATAAACATGGTATAGGAAGAGTTGATATTGTTGAAAACAGATATGTTGGTATGAAAGCTAGAGGATGTTATGAAACTCCAGGTGGTACAATTATGCTAAAAGCTCATAGAGCAATTGAATCTATTTGTTTAGATAGAGAAGAAGCTCACTTGAAAGATGAATTAATGCCAAAATACGCAAAACTTATCTATCAAGGATACTGGTTTTCTCCTGAAAGAGAGATGCTTCAAGCAGCAATTGATAAAACTCAAGAAAATGTTGAAGGTACTGTTAGACTTAAACTTTATAAAGGTAATGTTACTGTAGTTGGTAGAGAATCATCAAAATCTCTTTACTCAGAAGCTCACTCAACATTTGAAGAAGATGAAGTTTATAATCAAAAAGATGCAGAAGGATTTATTAGATTAAATGCATTAAGATTTATTATTGCAGGACAAAAACAAAAATAGATTACATTCTGTATAATTTTTATAGAAAATGGTTATTTAATGACCATTTTCTGTCTCCATATTGTATCAAAAGCCTAGTATAATAATTCTAATCGATATATTAATGCTTTTGCTTATCAAATTCTATTAAATATAAGATTTCTATATTCTATTATTATGGAAAATTTTATGAACTACTTAAAAGACTTAGAAAAAATTATCAATATAAACTCTTATACCCAAAATAAAAATGGTGTTGATGAAGTTGGAAATATTATGAGCTCATGGCTAACACCTTTAGGTTTTCAAATGACTACTTTTAAAAGAGAACTAATCGGTGATCACTTATTATTTAAAACTACAAAAAAAGAAGGGAAAAAAATACTTCTTTTAGGACACAATGATACTGTTTTTCCTCAAGGATATTTTGAAAGCTTTAAAGAGGATGACGAATGGGTTTATGGCCCTGGTGTTTGTGATATGAAAGGTGGCAACATTGTAGCTTTACAAGCTTTAAGAAATATCTATGAAAAAAACAAAGAGATTATTAATATAGATTTCTTATTAGTATCAGATGAAGAAACAGGAAGTGATGATTCAAAAGAAGTTACCTCTTCAATCGCAAAGGATTATGATTATTGTTTTGTATTTGAAGCTGCAGGGGCTAATTTAGAATTAGTTACAGCAAGAAAAGGGGTAGGAAGATATATTATAAAAATTGAAGGAAAAGCAAGTCATGCTGGAACTTCGTATAAAAAAGGCATAAATGCTAATTTAGAAGGTGCTATAAAACTACAAAAATATCATGAACTAATCAATTTTGAAGAGGGAACTATCATTAATGTTGGAAAAATAGAAGGTGGTATTGGTATCAATACTGTATCTCCACACTGTGAACTTATGATGGAGTTTAGGTTTGATAAAAAAGAGGAAGAAACAAGAATCATAAATGAAGTAGAAAAAATTACATCTATTTCTTATGTAGAAGGTACAAAATCTCATGCTGATGGTATTATACAGCGTGGAGTAATGGAAGAAAATGAGAAACAATTAGAACTAATAAGTTTTTTTGAAAAATTAACTAAACAAAAAATATTAACAGAAAGAAGAGGTGGTGTAAGTGATGCAAACATCGTTTCGAGTTGCGGTACCACAACTTTAGATGGTTTTGGACCTTTTGGGGATGGAGACCATACTATAAATGAAAGAGCACTAAAAAGTTCTTTTGAGCAACGAATTTCAATGATGACAAAAATATTAGACTACTATCAAAAAAATTAAAAACTAAATTTACATAGGGGATAAAATGGAAAGAAAAAAGATTGGTATGTGGTTATACCAAAATGGTGGTGGAGATAAGATACAAGAGAAAATAATTACATTATTAGATAAAAAAGGGATTGATGTTATTCCAAATATCAATTTAAGAGATGCGATTGCCAAAAATGGTCATATAATTTGGAATGATATTAAATTAGATAAATTAGATCTTTTCTTCTCTTATAACGCAGGGGAACAAACACAATATCAAATGTATTTGTATAAAGCATTAAATAAAATTATTCCAATGATAAATACTTATGAATCATTTGAACTTACTGAAGATAAATTTCATACTTCTTTCTTGCTAAGAAGAAATAAAATACAAACAGCAGATTACAAATTATGCCATAGAGATGACACTCATCAATTAAAAGCAATTATAAAAAAATGGGATAAGATGGTATATAAACCAACTGATGGTTGGGGTGGAGTTGGATTAACTAAAATTGAAAATGAAGAAACACTTGATGTCTTACTGCCATTTTTAAATCAAATGGATTTACGATATTTTTATGTTGAAAAATTTATTGATTATGATAACACAGATTTTAGAATAGATGTAGTTGATGGAAAATTTGTTGGTGGTTATGGAAGAAAAGCAGGTGGTAGTGATTGGAGAACAAATGTTACTAGTGGAGGTAGTGTTTTTAAAAGAGAGATTCCTGAAAGTGTAATCAAATTGGCACTCAAAGCTGTTAAAGTTACTGGCCTTGACATTGGTGGAGTTGATATAATTTATGACAGAAAAAAAGAAGAATATGTAGTACTTGAAGTAAATGGTATCCCTGCATTTATAACACCAGAACAAGAAAAAATTGGTATTGACTATAATGATAAAAAAATTGAATTAATTGTTGATTTAATAGATAAAAAAATAAATAAAAAATAAAGGAAAATGTATATGAAGAATTTGCCAAAATTAGGTTTTTTATATCTTGATTATGTTTTAAGATTTTTTGACCATTCTAATTTTAAAGGTTGGCCTGACAAAATTGAATCTGTTACTTATCATTGGAAAAATGATAAAGATAGGTTTGTTAAAGAGGTTAAAAAGAAAAAGATTGATATCTTAATCGGTAATATTCCTGCTACAGCATATGATACATTTGTTGAGATATCAAAAGAGCTTCCCAATGTTAGATTTGTACCATCTTTAGAAACACAATTTTCAAATAAATCTAAAGAGAATGTTACATTATTTTGTAAAAAATATGCTTTATCAATTCCAAAAACAAAAATATTTTATGATAAAGAAAAAGGTTTTAATTATCTAAAAAACAAAGCAAAATATCCTCAAATAATAAAAAGATCATATGGTCCATCAAATTATGGTGGATATTTTGTACATAAAGCTGATAATTATAAAGAAGCTAAAAAACTACTAGAAAAAGAGAAATATAATCCAATTTATACTCAAGATGCTATTGATTTAAAATATTCAGGTGATATCAGAGTTATGTTAGTAGGACATAAACCTGTGTGTGCGTTTTGGAGATTTTCAGGCGATGGTGAATGGATTACAAATACTTCTCAGGGTGGTTCAATGTCATATGATAATATTCCAATGAATGCACTTGAATTAGCTGTTGAAGCAAGTAAGGCTGCTAAAGCAGAGTATTGGGCTTGTGATATTGCCATTGATGCTAAAACAGATAAGGCATATATTTTAGAGTGTGCTACTGCATTTGCAGCTTTTCCTTATATTCGAGATTGGATTTGTCAATATTTGATGTGGGATTTTTCTAATGGAAAATATTCTATGCCACATATTCCTCTATTTTCTTGGGAAGAGCTAGGGAAAATTGATTCATCATTGTTAAGAACAATGAGGCATATTGGCTTTAGTAAATATAAACCATCTTGTGATGGAACATGGTATTTAAATGAACCAAAAGATAGTTTTGATATGGAAAAAGCTAAGTTGAGTACTCCAAATGATGTACCAGAATCAATTGCACCTGATAAATTGCCTATTAAAAAAGATTTAAATAAGGAACCAAAAAAGAATGAACTTATAATCCAAAAAATAAACTTTAATAGTGCATCTTTAACTGATATAATGACTCTTCATGGGATGGAAGAGAATCTTGCCATCGAGATACATGAATATACAAAAGAGAACATTATTACAGACTCAAGTGATTTATTAGAATTAGAATCAATAGATGAACAAATATTAAAAACTTGGAATGACAACCTTGATGACATGAGAGTAGATATAAATGATGCTGATGAGTCTGTATTAAAGAAAATAAAAGGTATCGGTGCTAAACTTGCAAAAATTATTTTAGAATATAGAGAAAAAACAAAAGGTTTTAATTCTATTGATGAACTAAAAGATATAGATGGTATTGGTAAAAATAAACTTGTTCAATTAAAATCAAGACTTAAAGTAGGAGAATAATATTTGAAGCAGCTATATCGCTCATATGAAGAATCAACAGATATTTTTAAAGAGTATCAAAAAAAATTCCCTAATAATTTCAAAATAGAATCGATTGGAGAAACATGGGAAAAAAGAGAGATAAATCTTATTACTATTTCAGGAGATATAAACACAGCAGATGAAAAACCTGCACTCTTTTATACTGGGACTATTCATGCTAGAGAATGGATAGGACATGAATTAGCAATAGAGTTTACAAAATATATTTTAGAAAATATTCAGCATGACCCAACATTACAAAAATATTTAAAAAAATCAACTATTTATATGGTTCCATGTGTAAATCCAGATGGGTATGAATATTCAAGAACACATTTTTCTTTTTGGAGAAAAAATAGAAGAGTTAATGCAGATGGTTCATATGGAGTAGATTTAAATAGAAACTTTCCAATAGGATATGTGAAATCAACATCTACTACTTCAAATGTTTATGGGGGTCCAGAACCCTTTAGTGAACCAGAAACAAAAGCATTGAGAGATTTTGTAGAAACTCATGAAAATATTACTATAGCATTAGATTATCACTCACAAGGAAATGTGTTTTTCCCAGCACATGATTTTAGACATGAAGATACTGTTGATACTACAGATATGAATATTTTATGTGCAAATATGGCTGAAGAGATTAGAAAAATTTCTGGTAGAGAATATGGTATTCATCAAGGAAAACCACCAATAAAACTTATATCTGGCAGCGGTAGAGAGTTTTATCACTCAAAAGGTATTATCTCTACGGTTGTAGAGGTTGGAACTAGAAATATATCTGATTATATGAATGATATGGATGAAAATATTAGAGAACATATACCAGCTTTATTGCTTGCTTTAAAAGAAACACGAAATTATTCTAAAAAGAACTCATTAAAAAGAGTTAACTCTTTTGAAATTACAGAAATAGGTTCTAATCATGTTAATTTAAAATGGGATTATCAAACCCACGAAGATATATTTTTTGAAATATATAGGGCAAAAAGAAATAAATATTTTTGTAAAACTTCAAACTTGATAGCTAGAACACAAGCTTTAGAGTTTACAGATATAAATCTAGAAACAAATAAAGATTATTTTTATAACATAAGGGTTGTAAATAAAAAAACATTTGAAAAATCGCCATTTTATCCACAAATTAGTTTAAGAACAGATCCAGAATATGATGAGTTTAGTAGAACTTATTATGCAACTGCAAAAGAAACAGGATATGTAGCAGAAAATTTAAATGATAATGCAAAACATTTTGGAATCAACTCATTATTTGTTGGAGTAGATGAAAATAAAGGTGTATCATATGCTATTGTTACAGTTAGTTTGCAATCACTAGCAGAGAACACAATCATAAAAAATGCATCATTTAATTTATATCCTATAAATAGAGTTTCAACAACAATAGAAAAATATGGTGAATGGAATGTGGGTATTGTAAATCAAGATACAATGGGTAATATTACAAATTTTGATGATGTAGATAATATGGAAATTGTTAAATATGTAGGTAGACCTACTCAATCCCACCAATTAACACAAGGTATTTGGCGAACATGGGAATTTTCAGGTATTGAATGTAAAGCCCTTCAAGATGTATTTGAAAGATATGGGAAAGTTGTTTTTAGAGTAGAAGGACCAAAAGAGTTAATTATTGGTAGAACTAGACAGATGATGCAGTGGGATATTGGTTATGGTAAATTTGGTTATGGTTTACCTTTTAGACCCAGATTAGAAATAACATATACAGTAAAACCAAATATTATTGAACTTTATCCAAAAGCTGTTTATACAGTATCAAAAGATGATGTAGTAGAAGATGAAGTTAGTGCAGGTTTTGATAATGAAGGGAAAAAGATTTATTCAACATTTGAGTTTAATCTTTCTTCTCTTCCAAGTTTTGATTATACTATGATTACTAAAGCGTACTTTGAATTAAACTCAAAAAATATTTATATAAAAGATGATATTAGGTTTCATTTAGAGTTCGTTGATGAAAATATTGATAAAGATTACAATGGTATTACAAATAGAGAGATAATTCAAACAATAGGATATGATGTTAGTGCAGCAGAATTAAAAAACAACCAAACACAATATTTTCCTTTTGATAGTTATTCTGAAATTAATTTAAATGAAAAACTAAAAGACAAATCAGATATTGCATTTGTTTTAAAACCAACTTCCTCACAAAAATTGATTAAAGATAAAAAAGTATCATGGGAAATAAAAAATCAAAACTTATCTCCTAAATTGATAATTGAATATATCCCAAAAAGAAGATATCCTATTGAAAAAGTAACTAATGCAAAACTTACAAAAGAAAATGGAAAATTAAAACTTACTTGGGATAATCCTAAAACCCCTGATTTAAAAGGTGTAAAAGTTATTAAAAATGCATTTAGAAAGCCCTACTCTACCCATGATGGTCAAAAACTTTATGCAGGAATGGATAATTATACTTTTGATGATTTTGGTGCAAAAGATATTGATAAGTATTATGCACTGTTTACTTATGATGAAGTTCCAAATTACTCAGAACCCGTAATTATTGAATATAAAGCAAATTAAGAGTTTACTCTTTTTTGCTTCTTGCAATTTTTAAATTCAAAAGCTATAATAATTTTTTTTAAATCAATAATAGGACTTAAAAATGTTAATGAAATTTAAAGAATTTTATCCAAAAGTAGATCCTACTGCTTGGGTTGCACACAGTGCTGATGTTATAGGGGATGTAGAGATAGGCGAAAACTCATCTGTTTGGTTTCAATGTGTAATTCGTTCAGATGTAAATAGTGTAAGAATTGGTAAGAATTCAAATATACAAGATTTATCAATGATACATACAGATGTTGATTCACAAACAATTATAGGAGATAACGTAACTATTGGGCATAAAGTTATGCTTCATGGCTGTAAAATAGAAAATAATTGTTTAATTGGCATGAGTGCAACAATCTTAGATAATGCGGTTATTGGTGAAGGTTCAATAGTTGGAGCTAATTCACTTGTTACTTCAGGTAAAGTATTTCCTCCAAAAAGTTTAATTATGGGAAGTCCTGCAAAAGTTGTTAAACAATTAACACAAGAAGATGTAAACAAACTTATAAAGCATGCACAACATTATGTTGAATACAAAAATGAGTATACTTAAGCATAAAGATTTTCTTTGTGCTTATACTATTTATTAGTACATACAAATTTTTTTTCATATACTCCTGTTCTATAATTTAACACAGTTTTATATTCATAAGTCATACCTTTATTTAAGCATTCTTCTTTTGTTATTTTTTCATTACTAGAACAAGCACAAAATAGTATAATACTAATAAATGATAACAAGATTGACTTTTTCATCTTTTTTACCTTTACATCACCTCTAATGATTTAAGACAATTATTTAATAACTCTTTTATATCAAAAGGTTTACTAATATAATCGCACGATTCAAATGCACAAGATTGATCAAATAGTTTAGGGTCATATGCTGATGTAACTATACAAGGCACGCTTGGATTTAATTGTTTAATATCTGATAACATAGTTATTCCATCTTTTTCTGGCATATATACATCAGTAATAATTAAATCAACTTTATTATTACTAAAAAGTTCTAAACCTTCTTGACCATCTTTTGCGACTAATACATTAAACACATAGTTTAAACATTTTTCCACATTTGATCTAATAACCCCTTCATCTTCTACATAAAGGACTGTAAAATCTTTAAAATCCATAATAGACTCCTTCTATATTAGAAGTATATTAAGCAATAGTATCAAAATAGTATTATTTTTAAAGAAATAGTATTATTTTAGATTAATTCTGTATCCAAAACCATAAACATTTTCAATATCAAGTTCTGGAACTTTTTTTCTAAGTCTAGAGATTATATTCTTTAAATTTGAAATATCGGGTGCAGTATTAGAATCATCTGCCCAAATAAAATTTAATATTTCATCTACAGTATGTGTCTTTTCACAGTATTTAAAAAGTATTTCTAGTAGTAATAATTCTTTTTTTGTTAACTTTACTGGCTCATTGTTTTTTAATAATTCATAAGAATCTTTATTCCAAGAAAGATTTTCATTTATTTTTAAAACAGGAGATATATCTTTTTGAATTGTATTATGTACTTCATAATACTCTTTTAATTTTGTATATAAAACATGAACAAAACTATCATATATTAGAGGTTTAGTTATAAAATGAGAAATCCCTATATTTACTAATTCTAAAAGATATTTAGTTTCACTATGAGCTGATAACACTATTAAAAGTTGTTCTTTATTCTCTTTGTATATTAGTTTAGATAACTCAATACCATCCATATTTGGCATTTTAATATCTGTTATAACTAAATCATAAAAAGATTCATTCTCTTGCTTAAATAGTAAATATTTTTCAATACCCTCTTTCCCATCTCTAGCTATATCAACATGATTGAAAATCAAACCTAAAAGTTCAGAGGTCTCTTTTATAATATTTTCATCATCTTCGACAAAAAGAACTTTTATATCTTTAGCATATTTTTCAAATAACACATAATCAACCATTTTAGCTCCAAAAAAGAATTAATAAATTATACTATAAAATAATTTATTTTATTAATAGGCAAAAAATGGAAAAGAGATTTTTTAAAGAGCTTCTAAACAATACAATTGAAGGTATATTAATTATTAAAGATGGTTTTATCGAAGATATAAACAATTCTATGTTAAATATTCTTGATTATAAAGATAAAGATGAAGTAGTAGGTAAGCTTGCTACAGGGATATTAATTCCAAATGTTCAAAAAAAATATTTAGAATACAATAATGAAATTTTTGAAGAGGTATCATTAGTTTCTAAAAATGCAAAAATTGTTCCTGCTATTATTAAAATAAAAGATATAGATTTTAAAAATGAAATCTATAAGTTAGTATTTATACAAAACCTAACAGAACTAAAAAAGAAAGAGATGTTATTGTTAGAGCAATCTAGAATGGCAGCCATGGGAGAGATGATATCAATGATTGCTCATCAATGGAGACAACCTTTATCCTCGATTGCTGCAGCTACATCAAACTTAAAGTTTAGAGTAAATTTAGAAAAATATGAAAAAGATGTTTTTAATAAGAAATTAACAGATATTGATAAATATCTAAATTATATGTCGACAACAATTGATGATTTTAGAAATTTTTTTAAAACCAAAAAAGAAAAAGAAGCAGTTAGTTTGGATGAAGTTATTGAAAACAGTTTAGAGATGATAGAAAAAGCTTTTGAGAATAACAATATTAAAATAATTAACAATAAAAAAAATCTTCCTAAAGTTTATATATTTAAAAATGAATTATTACAAGTAATATTAAATATTTTTAACAATTCAAAGGATGCTTTTAAAGAACAAAAAATAAAATCAAATGCACATGTTACAGTAGACTATAAAGATGAAGAATATTATCAAATTATCGAAATATCAGACAATGCAGGGGGGATAAGAGAAGAGATTATTGATAAAATCTTTGATCCATACTTTTCTACAAAAGATAAAAAGAATGGTACAGGTATTGGTTTATATATGTGTAAAATTATTCTTGAAAAACATTGTGATGGTCAAATAACAGCAAATAATATTCCAAATGGAGCATGTTTTAAAATTAAGATTGCAAAGTAACTATATAAACAAATTCTAACCAAAGTTTAGATATCCTAATTGCCTTTTAAAAGAATAAAAATTAGGTAGATAGATGAAAGTAGTAACAGGAGTAGTAGGTAACGATATACACGTCGTTGCAAATAGACTAATTGAACTATCACTACAAGCTAGAGGCTTTGAGGTATTTAACTTAGGAGTTAATACATATCTTGAGGAGTTTGTTGATGCAGTGATTGAAACAAATGCTGATATATTATTAATCTCATCATTAAATGGTGAGGCTGAGGGTTGGTGTAGAGAAGTAAAAGTTCTTAAAGCTAAGTATGGCTCTCTTCTAGATAATGTTGTTTTTATGATAGGTGGGAACCTTGTTGTTGGTACAGGGAATGCTGATGATATTGTGCCTAGATTTAAAAATTATGGTTTTGATTTAGTATTCCATCAAGTCGATTTAAATACTGGACTAGATCAATTAGAAAAATTTCTGGAAGAGAATAAAAAATGAGTTTACTACAAGAAGAAAGAAATATCATATTAAGTAATGAATATGTTGATAATTTTGACTTTGCAGAAGTAGAAGATTTTGTTAAAAATGCTTCAAAAGATCTTTTTATATCACACAACTTTAAAACCAAAAACAAAATGCTTGTACAACCAAGGGGTGGTTTTCCTACATACAATAAGATGTTTGCTCTTTATGAGTTTTTTGATAAAGCTAATGTAGATGTTTTACCATGTACAATTGATTCAAATACAAGACTTAATGATTATGCGACATCTGAAAAGATGCTTAGACTCAGTGAAGAGAGTGAAGTTGATATGTTAAATGGTTATCCACTAATTAACCATGGGTATAGAACAACAAGAAAAATGATGACTCATTTTAATAAACCAATCTCTTTAAGACATGGTACACCTGATGCAAGATTATTGATTGAAACAGCAATTGCTTCAGGAATTTTTGAGGTAGAGGGTGGTCCAATCACTTATCTTTTGCCCTACTCTAAAAACTTTCCATTAGACAAGGCATTTTTATATTGGAAATATGTAGAAAGAGTATGTGCAAACTATTCAAAACTAAATGAACCAATAAATAGAGAATCTTTTGGTCCTTTAACAGCAACATTAGTTCCACCTTGCATTACAATAGTAATTCAGCTTTTAGAGATGTTATTATCTCTTGAAGAGGGAGTAAAATCTTTCTCTGTATCATTTTCACAAAGTGGTTCAGTAAACCAAGATATAGTTATGGGAAATGTTATTAGAAAGCTAGCTAAATACTATGCCCAAGAGATTGATTGCGCAGATGCTCAAATACACTTAGTGTATCATCAATGGATGGGAGCTTTCCCTGAGGATCAAAACTATGCAACACAGTTAATTAGTATGAGTACAGCTATTGCTTCTATGGTTGGGGCAGATAAAATTATTACAAAAACAAAACAAGAGGCTTCAGGAATACCTACAAAAGAAGCAAATGCAGAAACTGTTGCAAATACACAGTACTTACTAAGAATTTTAAATGGTTTACCTAAAATTACAGATGAAGAGGAAGAGGAAAACTTAACAGCTGAAGTTATGGCAATAATGGAAGCAGTATTCAATGATAATGCTGATACCTTATGGAGAAAAGTATTTAACTCTATTAAAAATGGAATAATAGATGTACCTTTTTCACCTCATATTATTAATCATAATAATATGATAACTATTAGAGATAGAAATAAAAATATTAGAATCATAGATAGAGGAAAAGTTCCAATTCCTGATAAATGTTTTGAATATGAAAAATCTAAATGTGATTTAACAAAAGATACAACATCAATTGTTAATGATATTATTCATGATATAGGGATTATGCAATGAGTGAAATAAATGAAAAACTATTAATAGATGTAGGAAGTACATATTTTAAAGTTTGTACTCCTCAAAAAGTTGAACAACATTTTAGAGACTTTAATAAAGATATATTTGATGACTTAACTTATAAATGTGGTGAAACTATTCATAATTATCATAAAGATGATGTATTTATATGTTCATCTGCAAATGGTGGATTAAGTACTTTAATCATAGGTATTACTAACTCTTTTTCACTTAAATTTGCTACAAATATTGCTTTTAATTCTGGAATCAATATTATTGATACAGTTTTATACAAAGATATTGAAAAAACATCTGTTCCAAGTGATTTAATTGATGTTGTTATTCTTGTAGGGGGTATTGATTCTGTATCAAATATTTTTGATGAAAAACTTTTCTCTTATTTAGAAAAAATTAATTACTCAAATATAGTTTATGTTGGAAGTAAACAAGATAGCAGTTATCTGCAACAAAACATAGAGAACTTAGTTGTTTTACCAAATATTATAACTGATAGACTTCATGTTGAAGAGGAGTATTTAAAAGAGTATTTAACAAACCTTTACCAAGCTGATATTATGGGTAAAGATGATATTAAACATTTATATGAAATCACTTCAAACCAAATATACTCTACACCATATATTGTAAATAAAACTCTCCCTTTGGTTGGTACTAAATTTGCTGTTGCTAACCCATTTATTTTGATTGATATTGGTGGAGCTACAACAGATATTCACTATTCTAAAGATTTAGTTGATGAAAATATGGTAACCGAAAATGAATATGATAGATTAGTATTTAAAAAACTTGGAGTATATAAATCAAAAGAGTCTTTAATCTTTGCTGCAAAAAACAATGAGTTTGTATATGAACTTTTAGCTCATTTAAAAGTTACGGAAAATATTTTTAATGAAAACAGTGAAAAAGCGACAAGAATACTAATGCAACTTGCGATATTCTTAGTATTATGTAAGGTATCAACATATAGAAAAGCATATATAAATTTAAAACTTTTATCTTTAAATTCCATTGTTTTAACGGGTGGAATAACTAAAGTCTTAAAAAAAGAGGAGATAGAAGATATTGTATCATTCTTCTATCAAAAAATATTAAACTCAGGCCATAAACCAGCTGTTGTAATGGATTTAAATTATGATATCTGGACTTTGGGTATGAATAAAGGATAAATGATGTCAATTAATTGTATTAGAGCACTTATTGAAGATGCAAATTTATCTCATCCAGATAAAATTGCTATTAAACATGATGATAAGAGTATTACATATAAAGAGCTTTTTGCAAAAGTAAATCAAGTAGCCTTTTATCTAAATGAATTAGACCTTCCAAAAGGTAGTAGAGTTGGAATCTATTCTAAAAAAGGTATAGACCAAGTTATAGCAATACTTGCTATTCTATCTACCAATTATGTACTTGTACCACTTACAAGATTACTTAAAAGTGAACAAGTAGAATATATTATAAATGATTGTGATATTAGATGCATTATAACTGATAGAGTAAAACTTGAGTCTATAGAAGAGATTGCTTTTGATGGTCATATTATCTCTTATGAAACAACACATAAGGATATTCCTTCTTTTGAAGAGATATTTAAATACTACAATAAACCTTATACATATGAAGTAAATGGACATGATAATGCAGTTATTACTTATTCATTTGGCTTAACTGGTACACCAAAAGGAATTGTAATATCTCATAGAAATCTAATTGATAGTGCCAGAGTTGTATCACAATATCTAAATTTAGAAGAAGATGATGTATTATCTGGGGTATTAATTTTTAATCTAGATTATGGACTAAATCAAATCTTTTGTTCTTTATATAAAAGAGCAACCTTAGCTTTACATAGATTTATATTACCTGGAGATTTTTTCAATCATTTAATAAATGATAAAGTTACGGTTGTTGCACTTATGCCTGTAACTATTACATCAATGTTTGATGAAGATGAGCATAGACTTCCTAGTCCTGAACTTTTATCAAATATAAAAACTATGACCTCTTCTGGTGGAAATGTAACATCAAAAATGGTTCAAAAAGTTAAAAAATATTTTACAAATGTTGACTTTTATTCTATGCATGGATTAACAGAAGCTTTTAGATCAACTTATTTAGATCCTTCACAAATAAATATTAGACCAGAATCTATTGGAAAAGCTATTCCTGATGTTGAACTTTATGTTATAAATGAAGAAGGAAAAGAGTGTAAATCAAGAGAAGTTGGAGAACTTATTCATAGAGGTGGATATATCTACAAAGGTTTTTGGAATGCCCCTGAAGAAACTTCTCAAAGATTCAAATCAATACAAATATTAAAAGATGTAATTAACCTAGAGGGACAACTAAGAGATGAGATAGTTGTTGCAACAGGAGATTATGTTTATAAAGATGAAGAGGGGTATTTCTATTTTGTTTCTAGACGTGATGATATGATTAAAACTAGAGGTTTTAGAGTGAGTCCACTTGAAATAGAATCTGTAGTTAGAAAAAATCTACCAATGATTGAACAATGTGCAATCTTTTCTATTCCTAACTCTGAAATAGAAGAAGAGATTGTAATGGTATATAGTGCAAGAAGTGAAATCGCTCCAAAAGAGATAACTTTTGAATTAAAAAAACATTTAGCATCTTATATGATTCCAAGTAAAATCATTTATAAAAAATCACTTCCTTTAGTACCTAGCGATAGAAATAAAATCAATAAAGAAGAATTAAAAGCTGAACTTTTAGATAAAGTTAATTAAATTATAGTACAGTAAATTTTACTGTACATAATTTAAAAAAAATACAATTACTTGACCTAGGTCTATTTTTTTATAATTTTTTTAATCTATAATTTTTAAATTAAATAAAAAAAGGATTGAAAATGAAAAAAGTAATTGTATTAACTACAATATTAGCATCAACAATATTTGCTAATCCATATACTAAGTGCGTAGCATGTCATGGAGCAAATGGTGAGAAAAGTGCATTAGGAAAATCAAAAATTATTAAAGATATGACAAAAGCAGAAATAATCGAATCTTTAAATGGTTATAAAAATGGCACTTATGGTGGAGCCTTAAAAGGTATGATGAAAGGGCAAGTAAATAATTTAAGTGATGATGATATTAATGCTATTGCAAATCAAATTGGTAAATAATAATTTATTATTTTCTTTTGATTATTGAAAATTTTTATTTTTTTATATCTTTATTGAGAATTAAATAAAAATATTAGTGAACTTATATTAAAATAATTTCAACTAAAAAAGAAAAAAAGGAAATCTATGAAAAAATTAGTAATGGCTGTGACTGTTGTAGCATGTTCAATTTCATTTTCAAGTGCAACTGAACTTTATACAAAATGTGTACAATGTCATGGAGCAAATGGGGAAAAAGTGGCATTAGGTAAATCTAAAATTATAAAAGATATGTCAAAAGCTGATTTTGTAGCAGCAATGAAAGGTTATCAAGATGGATCTTATGGTGGACCTATGAAAGCTATTATGAAACCACAAGCAGCAGGATTATCTGACGCAGATATTCAGGCTATTGCTGATTTTATAATAAAATAATAGAGTAGGAACTCCCTACTCTATACTTATTCAAACTCTATTCTATCTCTACCATTAGCTTTTGCTTTATAAACATTATTATCAGCTTTTTTTATCATTTCATCTTTTGATTTGCAATTTCTATAAAATGAGATTCCCATACTAACAGTAATAGAAATATCCCTTCTAGGATGATAGATTCTTTGAGATTTAATATCTGCTCTTAATTCATTTAGTTTAATAATTAAGTTCTCTTTATCTATAAAACATAATATAATAAACTCTTCCCCACCATATCTATAAACTTGGCCATTTAAACCTATTGCATGTTTCTTTAGTTTTTCACCAAGTAAAGATAAAACCCTATCGCCTGCATCATGTCCAAAGTTATCATTTATCCCTTTAAATCTATCTGCATCAATAAATATTGCACAAAGGTCTCTACTATTATTTTGATTAATGTAAATATTTAAGTCTGCTTCCATTTTTCTTCTATTGTAAACATCAGTTAAATGATCTCTATGCATTTTATCTTCTAGTAAAGCTTTCTCTCTCATTAACTGTTCTATTAAATTATCTTTATAATCTTCTTGTATATCTGTATTTTTTTGTTCTAAAATTTTTCCAAAATGAAATTCAAAAATATCATTTTTAAAAGAATAATCTATTTTTTTGCATTCAATAATTAATTGGGGTTTATCTTCACCTAAACCATTTGTAATAGTCACTTTATCTAATTGTTTTATAGTATATTTAATTCTATCTTCTTGAATAATTGGTTGGAGTAATTCTTTTTTCCAGTATAATGAAGTTTCTTTTTCTAATATAGTAGCTTTTTTATATAGTATATCTTTAAAAAGTTCTTTGTTTACTGAAATTTTGTACATATGAAATAATATCAATAAATTACTATAAGCAATATAAATATCAATAAATTTTATTTTTATTTATAAGAATTACTTATTAAAATACTTATCTACTTTTAATATTTATTAATGTATTATTCAACAAAATTTCTTAAATTTTAAAGGACAATTATGCAATTAAGAGAAAAATTTGATCCTATGTGTTTTTTATCATCACTAGGAGCTGGTGGACTTTCTGTCTCATTTTTTATGTATCTTATGTTTTTGGTTCCACACAAAGATACACCTATGCCAACATTTAACCATATATATCCTGAACTTATAAAAGGAACTTGGTTATCTTTTGTTATAGTATTTGCTTTAGTTTTTATTATACTTTTTGCTTTTTTTCATTTTAAATTATTAATTTGGAATATAAAACAATTTAATATGTATAAAAAAACTGATTCATATAAGAATTTATTAAATTCTAATGCAGAAATTACACTTATGACTATACCTTTAACATTTGCAATGACTATTAATGTTTGTTTTGTTTTAGGAGCAGTTTTTGTACCAAATCTTTGGTCAATTGTTGAGTATATGTTTCCTTTTGCACTTTTAGGTTTTATGGTTGCTGGTTTTTATGCACTTAAAATCTCATTTGAATACTTTTCGAGATTATTAACAACAGGTGACTTTGATTTTACAAAAAACAATAATTTATCTCAAATGATTTCAATATTTTCTTTATCTATGATTGCTGTTGGTTTTGCAGCCCCTGGAGCTATGAGTCATAATTTAACAGTTAATGCAATTGGTATTTTCGGTGCCCTATTCTTTGCTTCTTTTGCAATTTTACTTGTAATTATAAAAATTACAATGGGATTTAAAAATATGTTTGAACAAGGGATATCTTTAGAAGCATCACCATCATTATGGATTCTTTTACCAATTTTAACACTTTTAGGAATTATGATGATTAGAGTATCTTTTGGTTTAGACCATAATTTTAATTCTCCAATAGATAAATCTTCTTTATTTACTTTAACTACTTCGATTCTTTCATTAGAGATTATATTTGGGATATTAGGTTATAAAGTTATGAAAGCGAATGGTTATTTTGATAAATACATCTATTCTAAAGATGATAAATCTTCAATATCTTTTGCTTTAATTTGCCCAGGAGTTGCATTTTTTGTTTTTGGAATGTTTTTTCTAAATTTTGGACTAGCATTTAATGGTGTAGTTGACAAGTATTCAATAATATTTTTAATACTTATGTTGCCATTTATATTTGTTCAATTTAAAACAGCAAAAGTGTTTTTCGTATTAAAGTCTAAATTTAAATTTTAAATAAATAGAACCTTTTGGTTCTATTTATCCAGGATAATTACTTTCTAATTTTTCATATAAATCTTTAAAACTTACATCTTCCATTTTTTCTAATATAGAAACCATAACTACATTATCTTCGTCACCATTCCAGATTTTAGTATAAGTTCCCTCTTTATATCCATGGTCTTGTCTAAATTTATTTAAACAGTTTTTACCAATATATAGTTTCTGAAGCCAATTAAATGATAAACCAGAGATTTTACAACATCTAAAGAATTGATCAATAAATCTTTCAACTCCACTAAAAGTAGGCATATTTCCAGTCTCAATAGCTAATGAAATATAAGATAATTTTTCTGCTTCTTTAACCATAGATTTAACATCAATCTCTTCTAAAGCTTCATAAATACAATGTGTATTTACTAAAGATACAGCTTTTGGTACATTTGTTTCTTGTAAAATATAAGACATCAAAAAATGCCAAATATCTACTAATTCTACATGAATATTGTTCATATCAGGTTCAGCATTAATGTTTTTCCAATGTTTCCAAGGTGTAGATTCAATTAATTCTGCAACCTCCATATGGATACATCTAAGCCAATTAATCTCTTTACCAAATTTATTAACACCTAATTCCCAGTTTTTACCGTTTGTTGAATCATTTAACTCTTTTTGTAGTAGAAACATCTCTTCTAATTTATGAGGAAATGATGAGGCCTCTTCTAAAAGCTCTGCTAAAGGTAAACACTCCTCAACTAAATTATCTAAAGTTTTATTATTAGGCAGGTTTTTATCCCCTTTTAATAAATGAATAATCAATGAAACTGTATAAGGAATATCATCTTTCTCTTCCCATTCTAATATATCTGATGGAGTAACTCCAATATAATGTACAAAATCCTCTATTGACGGGAACCCTAGCGCTTTTATACTATCTTTTAACTCTTTATATAACAAATTTCTACTCCTAAATTAAGTAAATAAGGTGAATATTTTACTGTAAAATCACTTTATTTATGATATTGGTAACTTAATTATAAATTTAGCTCCTAAATCAGTGTTTTCTACACTTAATGAACCTAAACTCTGTTTTTCAATAATTGTTTTACACATATACAAACCTAAACCGGTACCATTTCTATTATCTTTTGTAGAAAAATATGGTTCAAAAACTTTATTAATTATCTTATTTGGAATACCACCAGCATTATCTTCTATAGATATATTTAAAAATGAATTATCTTTATAAGCTTCAATTATTATTTGACTATTTTTAATTGATTTTTCAACTAATATATCTCTTGCATTTTTAATTATATTAATAAACACTTGTATTATTTCATTTACATATATCTCTAAACTGATGTTATCTTTTATTATAGTTTCTATTTTTATGCCATCATTTTTTAACATAAATCCTAAAAAATCCATCGTTTTTTCTATTAAATCTTTAATAAAAATTTTCTCTTTTGGTTTATCAGGCAGAAAATAGTCTCTAAAATCATCAATTGTTTTACTCATATATTCTAGTTGAGATGTGACATTTTCAACTACTTGAGAAAGAAGTTCATCACTAATATTTCCATCTTGCATTTTTGTTAAAGGTAATTTCTGAATTAAAATAGAAACTGCTTGTAAAGGTTGTCTCCATTGATGTGCAATCATAGAGATCATCTCCCCTATAGCAGCAGATTTTGATTGTTCAATTAGTATGGATTGTTGTTCTTCTAACTCTTTTTTAGTTGTAATATCTTGACGTATAGAATCTATATATAATACATTTCCTTTTTCATCATATACAGGAGTAAAAGTAGCATCAACCCAATATGTAGCATCAAATTTATCTTTATTTTTCATCTCTCCATGCCAAGTTTTCCCATTTTGCATAGATTTTTCTATATCTTTCAAAGTATCTTCATCTAAATCTGGATGTTTGATTTCCCTAAAAGATTTTCCAATAATCTCTTCTTTTGTATATCCTGAAATATCACAAAATGCACTTGATACATCAATTACTTTACCTTCAAGATCATATTTAGTCATAATGATAAACTTATCTATAATATCATCTTTTCTAATAAGTTTATTTTCAATCTTTTTATTAACTTGAGTATACTTATTTAATATATTAGAAAAACTTTTTTCATAAACATAATTAATCTCTTTAACAATCTGAAGTTCAAATAAATCTTCCTCATAGAAATACTCTATAAAAGTTTCTTTTAATCCATTACAGATATTAAATAGTTCTACTAATAAAATATCATGTTCTTTTAAATACTTTACAAAATCATCAACTCTTTCAATATTTTCTAAAATTAGCTTCTCATCAAAATTAGTAAAATGATTAACAATACTTAAAGCATATTTTTTTACAAATAAATCAAAATTAACATTATGTTTTTTCAAAATTTTAAAAATATCAGGTTTTGTCAACCACATCTTTAATAATTTAATTTTTTGATTTTTTTGATTTAATGAATTAAAATAGTTATTAAGTTTTACTATTTTCATTAATTACTATTCTTTAATTGAAAAAATGAACAATCACTTCCACTACTGTTTTTAACTACAACTGAAGGAATAAGTTGAGATTTAAAACCGTATGCTTTACAACCATGTGGTTTAGTTGGTTGCCATGTTACAAAATAATATATACATTTTTGACAAACTATTCTTTTTTCCATTAAATATCCACTTTACTTTGAATTGCTTTTGCTAAAGATAAGATATCAACATTTTCTAAACTAACTCCTGTAGGAACACCTTGTGCGATTTTTGTAAATGTTATATCTTTATCTTTTAATTTATCTTCTATATATAAAATAAATGCATCATTGGATAAAGATGGAGTGATAGCAAAAAGTACATCTTTTGTTTGATTTTCACTAATAAAACTAAGTAGTCTATCTAAAGAATCTGGGTCTAATTCTTCAATTACAAAATATAACCCATCAAATTGTTTTGATTCTTCTATTATAAATATGTCTTTGGCACTTTGTACGATACAAACTTTTTCTCTTTGTCTTGTTTCATCTAAACAAACTTCACATATTTCATGTTCACTCATTGAACCACATTTTATACATCTTTGAATACTATTTAATGCATTTTCAATACTATGAGCTATTTTTATACCACAATAATTGTCATTCATAATTATATGATATGCAAGTCTTAATGCCGATTTTTTACCTATTGTTGGGAGGCTTTCAAAAGCATCAACCAAATCATAAAACTTTTCTAAACCTTTTTTCATAAAATTATTATATCAAATCTTAATGGGATTTTAGATAAAATCGCCCAAAATATTGATTTAGGAGTTAGTAATTGACTGAATTAGACTATTATGAATTATTAGAGGTTACTAAAGATAGTGATAAGAGTACTATTAAAAAAGCTTACAGAAAAATGGCAATGAAATATCATCCAGATAAAAACCCTGATGATACAGATGCTGAAGAGAAATTTAAAGCTGTAAATGAAGCTTATCAAGTATTAAGTGATGATGAAAAAAGAGCTATCTATGACAGATATGGTAAAGCTGGATTAGAAGGTCATGGACAAGGTGGAGGTTTCTCTGGTGGTTTTGATGACATTAGTTCTATATTTGAAGAGATGTTTGGAGGCGGAGGCTTCGGTGGTTTTGGAGGCTCAAGCAGAAGAGAGAGAAAAACATACAATTATAATCTGGATATTGCTGTTGAAGTTAGTGTAGAATTTAATGAAGCTGTTTTTGGAACAAAAAAAGAGATTAAATATACATATAAAGATGCTTGTCCTGACTGTAAAGGAACAGGAGCAAAAGATGGTAAGTTAAGTACTTGTCCACATTGTCAAGGACAAGGTCAAATCCATATGAGACAAGGGTTTATGACTTTTGCTCAAACATGTCCACACTGTCAAGGTACAGGTCAAGCTGCTACAGATAAATGTGGTACTTGTAATGGACTTGGTTATAAAGAAAAAGAAGATAAATTTGATGTTTCAATTCCAGAAGGTGTAAATGATGGAAATAGAATCAGAGTTTCAAATAGAGGGAATATTGCTCCAAATGGTCAAAGAGGAGACTTATATTTACAAATAAATGTAAAAGAGGATTCTCATTTTATCAGACATGGTGATGATATCTATTTAGAAGTTCCTATCTTCTTTACACAAGTTGCCCTTGGTGCAAAAATTAAAATTCCTGGTTTAAGGGGAGAATTACAATTAAAAATCCCTGCAGGAACAAAAGATAAAGAGCAATTTAAATTTGAAGGTGAAGGTGTAAAATCAGTTCAAGGTTATGGAAAAGGTGACTTAATTGTACAAATTAAAATTACTTATCCTAAAACATTAAATAACGAACAAAAAGAGCTTTTAGAAAAACTGCAAGAGAGTTTTGGTCTTGAAAGTAAACCTCACGAATCTAACTTTGAAAATATGTTTGACAAAGTAAAAGGTTGGTTTAAATAAACTTCGTAAAGACTTCTATTTAAGTGAAGTCTTTACTCTTTTTAAAATTAAATTTTATCCCTTATTATTTTTTTTAATTACTTTATTAAATTCATTATTGTATAAATATAATAAAAAAGGCTTATTTTGCTATACAATTCTCAACGAATGGTAATGTATCCCCATTTAAATGCTGCAGGGATACTTTTTGGTGGCCAAGCAATATCTTGGATTGATGAAGAAGTTATTATTTTTGCTGCACAACTTTTAGATACCCAAAGACTTGCAACAGTAAAAATGAGTGAAGTATACTTTAAAAGTCCTGCTAATATTGGTGATATTGTTGTTATTGGAACTGAACTAATTAAAACTGGGCAAACATCTATAACAGTTAGATGTGAAATTAAAAATAAAACAACAAATAAAATAATTGTCTCAGTGGATGAGATTGTAGTTGTGGCTTTAGATTTCAATAAACGTCCAACGAAACATATTTTGGCAGATAGAGATAAGATATTTCCTAAATCTAAAGAGAAATAATCTCTCTTTAGATTAAGAACCAAAACATTTATTTAAATGTTTATTATTCATAGGTTTAGTTATAAATGATACAATTATTGCTGTTATAATTGATAAAGGTAATGCAATAATTAAAGCATCAACAAAAATGATTTTCCCACTCAAAATAGAATCCACACCAAATAAAGCTTTAGCAAGACCTAATTCTTTTGCTTCTTTAAAATGAACAAACAAAAGCCAAAAAGATGAACTTACAAATCCAACTAACATTGATGATATTGCCGCTATTTTAGTCATTCTTTTCCAAAATAAAGCAGCAATAAATGATGGCAAAAAAATAGATGCACATAATGCAAAAAATATTGCTGTACTTCTTGCAATAATTGCAGGTTGCTTATCGAAAAAATATGCTAAACAAACAGATATTAAAATAACTATAACGATACCTACTCTTGTAACAAATACTGAATTTCCTTTTGAACTAATCTGTTCTATTAAATCTCTTCCTACAGCAGTACCCATTGTATGAAATTGAGAAGATAGAGTAGACATTGCTGCACTAATTAAAGCGAATAAAAAAATAAAACTAAACCATTTTGGCATTGCAGTATTTATAAAATGTGGTATAACTTTTCCAATACTACCTGCACTTTGTAAAGCATTTTTACCTCCATTAAATTCAAAATACCAAGCATTTGTTAAACTACCAACTACAAATATAATTCCAGTCATACATACAATAAACAATCCACCTATTAGAACTGCTCTATTTAATTCTTTTTTAGATTTAACAGTCATAAATCTAACTATCAATTGAGGCTGGGCTAATACACCTATACCTACACCTAAAGTTATTGTAGTTATTACAAATAGCCACCCCTCACTTAAAAAAGTGGGCATCTGATTCCAACCCTTAAAGCCCCAAAGTGTTGATAACTTCATCATAAAATCTGGACTCCCAGGTATTAATTCATTTAAAGGTTTTGAATTTAATGGATTTATAGTAAGATCCCAAACATTATTTAGTTTTGTAAATGCAGTTTGAACTCCACCTAGTGAATCAAAAGTAAAATATAATAAGATAATCATTGCTATAAACATGATAGAACCTTGTAAAGCATCAGTTAACATAACCCCTTTTAATCCACCAGCAATTACATATGCTGTTATAATTACAGAAAAAACAAGTAAAGCTGAATGATAATCTACATTAAAATATAAAGTAAGAAAATGTGTACCACCTATAAGGACTGCTGTTGCATATAATGGCATAAAAAGTAAAATAATTACTCCTCCAAAGATTTGTATAAACTTAGAATCGTATCTTTTGGCTAAAAATTCTGGAAATGTATGTGCATTTAATCTATATCCCATTTGTCTAGTAGGATTACCTAAAAAAACAAAAGCAACAAAAATACCAATTATAATATTAAAAAAAGTAAGCCAAAGTAAAGAATTACCAAGCCAAGCAGCAACACCACCAAAACCAACAATAGCAGCAGTTGATATAAATGTTGCGCCATAAGATAAAGCCATTATAAAAGGATGAGTATCTCTTCCTGCAACTAAATAATCACTTGTAGTTTTTGTTTTTTTATATCCAAGAAAACCTAAATAACCAACAGTTGCTAAGTAAATAATTATAATAATATTTTCAAAAATCCCCATTATAATCCTTCATCAATTTTATCTTCAACTTTTGCCCAAGTTTTTTGTTTCCTATCTAAACTTGAAACCCCATCATTATTCCAATTTTTTGTTCCATACCATACACACAAAATAGTTGAAAGTATAGTTAGCCAAAAAGCTAAATTTACACCAAAATCTGCTCCATTCATATTATTCTCCCTAGTTATTTTAAATAAAACTTAAAAAAATTTTATATTATTTATAATTACATTTATATAAAGAAAATTAAATTATTGGTTGTAGTAGAGAATATTAGTTAAAAAATATACAATAATTAAATTATTTAATTTATAATATTTAAATAATTAAAAATATCTACATATAAAAATAACTTTTTATATTTTTTAGTTAAATTAAGTATATTTTTTAACAAATTTCAAAATTTGTATACAATCAAAAATTAAATAAACTTTAAAACTTAATTTTTTTCTATAATAATTATATTTTGATAATTAAATTTTTAAAATATTTATAAATATTAATTAAAATATTTACTTTTTTATTCTAATTATTTTAATTTATTTTAATATTTGTGAAAAATAATTATTTAAAGCTTAATAAATAGAACTATATGTATAATATTTGAAATTTTTAATATATGGGAAGAATATGAAACAAACATTAATGGGTAATGATGCAATAGCATTGGGTATGATTCATTCTAATATTGATATGGTTTCAGGATACCCTGGAACACCATCAAGTGAAATATTGACTAATGTTCAAAAGTTAAAAGCTCAATATGATTTAGATTTGTATGCACAATGGGCAACAAATGAAAAAGTTGGGTTTGAAGTTGCATATGCAGGAGCTATGACAGGTAGAAGAGCTGCTGCTACTATGAAGCAAGTTGGATTGAATGTTGCAGGTGATGCACTTATGAGTGCAGCATATATAGGTAACTTGGGAGCATTTATTTTAATTGTTGCTGATGATCCTGGCTTTCACTCTTCGCAAACAGAGCAAGACAGTAGAGTTTTTGCTAAATTTGCAAAAATACCTGTTTTAGATCCAGCAACACCACAAGATGCTTATGATTTTGTAAGTTTAGCTGCAGAAATATCTGAAAAATTTCAAACACCAACAATGCTAAGACCAGTTATGAGAGTATGTCATGCAAGACAGATTGTTGAAGTTGATGATAAAATCAATTTTACTCCTCAAAAAGGTTCATTTAAAAGAGATATTTCCAGATGGGCTGCAGTACCGCGTGCAGGTAGGCTTAGACAGGGATATGAAATGATTGATAGAATTAATGCTATCAAAGAATACAATTGGGAAAAACTTATAAAGCCTGAGTTTGAAAAGTGTAAAGGTGGAAAGTTATTAATTTTAAGTTCAGGTACTGGTTATGGCTTTGCAAAAGAAGCCTTAGATGATTTATCTATTGAAGCAGATATAATAAAATTTAAAATGCCTTATCCCCTTCCAGAAAATAAAATTAAAGAGCAATTTAAAAATTACGAGCATATACTAGTAGTTGAAGAACCAATGGCCTGTATCGAAGAGCAAATTATGGCACCAAATGTTCATGGAAGATTAGACTTAACAATGAATATTATCGATGAGTTACAAAAGGTATATATACAAGATGCTCTTAGTAAACTTGGAATATATAAAGGTGAAAACTTATACCCTTCTATTCCTTATAAAGAAGAGATACCTTCAAGACCTCCAAATTTATGTCCAGGATGTCCACATAGAGATGTATACTATTCTATTATGAAAGTTTTTAAAAAGAAAAAATCTATTTATCCATCAGATATTGGATGTTATACTTTAGGTATAAATCAAGGTGCAATTGATACTGTTTTATGTATGGGTGCATCTGTATCTATGGCTAGTGGTTTTTCAATTGCAGATCCAGATAAATATATTGTTGCAACAATTGGAGATAGTACATTTTTCCATGGAGGTATTCCACCTTTAATCAATGCTGTGTATCAAAAACATAAATTTCTATTAGTTATTCTAGATAATTCTGTTGTTGCAATGACAGGGAGACAAAAACCACCGCAAAGACAAAATGGAGAAGTTGATATAGTAAAAGTTGCAGAAGGTTGTGGTGCAGAAACATACGAATATGAATATTCAAATGATATAAATCAAACAATGAATTTCTTTAAACAAATAAAAGAAAAATATGATAATGCTACTGGTCCAATTGTTGCTGTAGTTAGAGAGTTTTGTGTATTAGATAAAGAGATTGTAAATCTACACTTGCCTCAAGAGTTTTCTAAGGTTAATCCGGAAGAATGTATTGCTTGTGACCAATGTACTACTGTTTATAAATGCCCTCCTATGTCATATAATGATGATGGAAAAATTGAAATTGATCCTTTCTTATGTATTGGTTGTGGTTCATGTCTAAATGTTGTTTGTCCAACAGAAGCATTTGTTTTAGATGAAGAAAGGAGTTTGAAAAAATGAAATATCAAATAGTAATAGCTGGATTTGGTGGTCAAGGTTCTGTTTTTTTAGTAAAAATATTAGCACTTTGTGCAGGAAATAAAAATGTTGCATGTCTTGGTACAGAAAACCATGGGATGTCTCAAAGAGGTGGTGCAGTATCTTGTACAATCAAATTAGGAAATTATACTAATCCTATAATTGATTCGGCACAAGCAGATCTATTAATCGGATTAGAAAAAAATGAAGCTTTAAGAAATATAAACTTTTTAAAAAGTGGTGGTTCTTTAGCTGTAAATGCAGAAGATAGTTTTCCTAATAATGATTTAGATGCAAAAACTTTTCAAATAGATGCTTTTGAAAAAGCAAAAAATAAAGAGTTTCCTATACAAGGCTTAAACGTTTATATGTTGGGTGTAGTTTTAGCTAAATGTGAAGATTTCCCATTTTCTTTAGATGATGTGAAAGAGGCTTTAATACAATTTAATCCAAAAGTTGCACAACAAAATATTGAAGTATTAGAAAAAGCAATTAATGATATAAAGGGTAAATAATGATTTGGAATAACATTGAATGTGCTTCAAAAGAGGAATTAACCAAATTACAATCTGATAGATTAAAAGAAACAGTCGAAAGAGTATATAATTTAACTCCATTCTATAAAGAGAAATTTAATGAATTAAATATAACTCCATCAGATATTAAAAATATAAATGATATAAAAAAACTGCCTTTTACAAAAAAACAAGATTTACGAGATCATTACCCTTTTGGCTTATTTACTGTACCTATGAGTCAAATTGTAAGAGTTCATTCTTCATCAGGAACTACTGGTAAACCTACAGTTGTCGGTTATACAAAAAAAGATATGGATGTCTGGGATGAAGTTATGGCTAGAGTTTTTACTATGGCTGGTGCAAATCAAGATGACATTGTACATAATGCATATGGCTATGGACTATTTACTGGTGGTTTAGGACTTCATAATGGTGCTGAAAAAATTGGAGCTACTATTATTCCTAGTTCTGGTGGATTTACAGATAGACAAGTTATGCTTATGAAAGATTTTGGGGCAACAATTCTTGCTTCTACTCCTTCTTTTGCTTTACATATTGCAGAAATAGCTTCAAAATCTGGTGCATGTTTTAAAAATGATTTTAAATTAAAAGCAGGAATATTTGGAGCAGAACCAACTTCAAAAGGATTAAAAGAAGAGGTTTCAAAAGTTTGGGGTATAGATTATCATGAAGTTTATGGTTTATCTGAAATAATAGGACCTGGAGTGAGCTGTTCTTGCAAAAAATCTGAATACCTACATGTATTTGAGGATCATTTTTATCCAGAAATTATAGATCCAAAAACAGGAGAACAACTTCCAGATGGTCAAAGAGGTGAACTTGTAATAACTTCATTAACAAAACAAGCCCTACCAATAATTAGATATAGAACTGGGGATATAACATCTTTGATAAGAACACCATGTGAATGTGGAAGAACTATTGTTAGAATGGAGAGTGTTGTTGGTAGAGTTGATGATATGATTATAATAAATGGTGTTAATGTTTACCCATCACAAGTAGAACATGTAATATCCCAAACAGATGGTCTAAGTTTAAATTACCAAATTATTATAGAAAAAAAAGGTCATTTAGATAAATTAGATATATTAATTGAGATAAGTGATGAAATAATGATGGATTCTATTGGAGAGATGGAAAAGATAAAGAAAGATATTCAACATAATTTATTAACTAATCTTTATATAAAAACAGATGTTAAACTTGTGGAACCAAGAAGTATAGAAAGAAGTGTAGGCAAAGCAATAAGAATAGTAGATAAAAGGAAATAGTATGAAAAATGCGATAAAACAATTGTCAATTTTTTTGGAAAATAAAAAAGGTGAATTGACTGATATAACAAATATATTATCTACAAATAAAATATCTATTAAAGCTTTAAATTTAGTGGATGGTAGTGAGTTTGGGATATTAAGACTATTAGTAGATGATTTAGAAAGTGCAAAAAGGATTATGGATGATAATGGCTTTTCATCAACCACAACAGAAGTTTTTGCTGTTTTAATTGATGATCATATTGGTTCATTTAATGAAGTATTAACAGTATTAACAGAAAATAATATAAATGTTGATTACACCTATACTATTAATTCATCAAATAGTGGAGCATTTATTTTTAAAGTTTCAGTTGATGATTTTGAAAAAGCAACTAAAGTTTTAGCAAAATCAAAAGTTAAATTGTTAAAGAATGTATAAAAAGAGATTTTCTCTTTTTATCATTATTAAAAAAAATCAATAATGTAAAGATTTATTAACAACTATTAGAATATAATTTATCACTATTTTAAAGAGGATATCCAATGTTAACTCCAAAAGAGATAAGTCAACTTTTTGAAGTACAAGTTAATACACTTTATAATTGGAGAAAAAGTAAACCAAAACTTTACTCCTATCTTCAAAATGCAGATTATAACTCAAAAATAAATAATGAAATCAATGCTTTGTTAAAATATTTTTCAAACACTATACAAAAATATTTTACATTAAAAGAGATTGATTTTCTTATTATTAATGATTTTGAACTAAATTCTATTGAAGAGGTTAACGAGTTTCAAGATTATTTTATAAAAGCAAATTATAAAATACTTCCTACAAAACACAAGTTTGTATTAAATATTTATAACAAAATAAAAGAGTTAAATATTGTAGAAAAATATCTTCTATATAAAAAAGTATTTAAAATAAGAAAATTTGGAGACAAAGACAGAGCAGTCTATTTCAAAGAGTTTTTAAAAGAGGAGAAAGATTAATGTCTAACTATTTGGATAACCATCCTGATGAAAATGGATATTTTGGTAAATTTGGAGGTTCTTTTATACCACCAATTCTTGAAGAACCTTTTGCCAAAATAAATGAAGAATATAAAAAATTAAAAAATGACCCAAAGTTTATTGAAGAGTTAAAATATGTAAGAAAACACTACCAAGGTAGACCAACACCAATATCTTTTGCAAAGAACTTAACACAGCATTGTGGTGGAGCAAAAATCTATCTAAAAAGAGAAGACTTAAATCATTCAGGTGCACATAAATTAAACCACTGTATGGCTGAAGTTATTTTAGCAAAACATATGGGCTTTAAAAAAGTTATTGCAGAAACAGGAGCTGGTCAACATGGAGTTGCCTTAGCTACAGCTGCAGCATATTTTGGATTAGAATGTGAAATACATATGGGTGAAGTTGATATAAAAAAAGAGCATCCAAATGTAGTAAGAATGAAAATTTTAGGAGCAAAAGTAGTACCTGCTACCCATGGTCTTAAAACATTAAAAGAGGCAGTTGATTCAGCTTTTGAATCATATATATCTCAAGCTGACACAGCAATATATTGTATTGGTTCTGTTGTAGGTCCTCATCCTTTCCCTATGATGGTTAGGGATTTTCAAAGTGTAGTTGGTTTTGAATCAAAAGAGCAGTTTTTAGAGCATGAAGAAAAATTACCTGATAATATTGTAGCTTGTGTAGGTGGTGGTTCAAATGCTATGGGAATATTTTCAGCTTTTATTGATGAAAAAGATATAAATCTTTATGGTGTTGAACCTATGGGAATAGGAGAGAAAATTGGTGAACACTCTGCAACACTTAGTTATGGAGAAGAGGGAGTAATGCATGGTTTCAATTCTATAATGTTAAAAGATGAAAAAGGGGAACCTGCTCCTGTATATTCTATTGGTTCAGGAATAGATTATCCATCAGTTGGTCCAGAACATGCATATCTAAAAGAGATAGGAAGAACAAAAGTTGGCTTATGTGATGATAAAGAAGCTGTTGATGCTTTTTATAAACTATCTCAACTTGAAGGTATTATTCCTGCACTAGAATCTGCACATGCAGTAGCATTTGCAATGAAACTTGCAAAAACTTTACCAAAAGAAAAAACAATTTTAGTTAATTTAAGTGGTAGAGGAGATAAAGATATTGATTTTGTGGTAGAGAACTACCCTATTCCAAACGCAAAATTTTAATATATTACAAAGGGAGTTTACCCTTTGTAAATTTTCTTATACACCAGCAGCTAAAAGTTTATCTCTAAACTCATTTCTAACTGTTACAAACCAAGTTGGTTCTTCTGGATACCACCATAAATTTTTAATTGCATCACCAGGATATGCCTCTTCAAAATTTGTTTTAGCTTGAGCAGATAAATATTTTGATGCACCCGCTGCACAAGAGTTATATCCTGAAGCATTTGCATGCATTGCTCCAGATTTTCCACCATTATAATACCAATTTATCCACGCATATGCTGCAGATACATTTTTTGCACCTTTTGGAATAGCCATACCATCCATCCATGTAATAGCACCCTCTTTTGGAGCCATAAACTTGATTTTACCATTAGTTTCACTCATCATTCTCATAGCTGGACCATCCCAAGTTTGTCCTATTACACAACCATTTTGCATAAAAGCATTTGTTGTTTCTTGGGCATTTGACCAAAATTGTCTAATATTATTTTTATGTTCAATCACATAATCAGTAATTTTAGAATAAATATCTCTCATAGTTTGTTCATCTTTGTAGGTATCAAACATTCTATTTGATTTAACTTTTCCTATTCTATCAAGATATAAACCAACACCTATTAAAGATGAATGAGCTCTAACTGTAACTTTTGAATCTAAATTATCTTTCCATAAATCTCCATATGAAACCTCATTTGCTTTTGCATCAATTTTTTCTGTATTAACAGTAATTGCTTCAGTTCCCCAGTTAAATGGAACTATATATCTTTTTCCTCTAAACTCTCCACCAAAAGATGCAGATGAATCCCACATTGATTTCTCACAACCAGCAACATCTAATTTTGTTAAATCTAATGGTTGTAAAAGTCTATGTTTATACCATTGTTGACCATAAGTTACAGATGGCATAACAATATCAAAACCTTTTCCTTTTGAAGCTCTTAATTTATTTAATACTTCATCATTTGAACCATAAGTAGTTAAATTAACTTTAATCCCTGTTTCTTTTTCAAATGCTTTAATCATATCTTCTGAGATATAATCAGACCATGCATATAAGTTTAACTCCATTGATGATGCCATAGTATTTGAAACAATAGCTGGTGCGACTAATGCAGCACCACCTAAACCTAAACCTTTTTTAAGAAAATTTCTTCTATTCATAAACACACCCTTTAATATTTGATAATGTGAATTTTAAATCTGCGTGATTACTAAATGGTTACATCTATTGTAACTGTACTGTAATATACTCTACGTAAGGTTTCATAATAAAAAAATCTTAAAGGTATAAAATGGGTGTAAAAATTGAAGATATTACAATGGAATTTGAAAAACTTCATGCACTTAAAAATGTAAATTTGGATATAGAAAAAGGGCAATTCTTTTCTATACTTGGACCATCTGGTTGTGGTAAGACAACATTACTTAAAATAGTTTCAGGGTTTTTAGAACCAACAAAAGGAAAAGTTTATATAGCAGATAAAAACATGAAAAATGTTACTGCTAATAAAAGACCAACTTCACTTGTATTTCAAAATTTAGCTTTGTTTCCAAATATAACTGTTAAAGAGAATATTGCTTTTGGATTAAGAGTAAAAAATATAGATAATAAATTGATTGATAAAAAAGTAAATGAGCTTTTAAAAATGGTTTCACTTGAAGAGTATGAAAACAGTTCAATTGATGATTTATCAGGTGGGCAAAAACAAAGAGTAGCAATAGCAAGAGCTTTAGCTGTTGAACCAAAGGTTTTACTTCTAGATGAGCCTTTGTCAGCTTTAGATTTAAAACTTAGACAATATATGAGAAAAGAACTTAGAGCTTTACAAAAATTAACTGGTATCACATTTATATATATTACACATGATCAAGGTGAAGCCTTATCTATGTCTGATAAAGTAGCTGTTATGTCAAAAGGTAGAGTTGAACAAGTTTCTACGCCTCAAGAGTTATATAACAACCCTAAAACAACTTTTGTAGCAAGTTTTGTTGGTGAAAACAATGAATTTGATGGGAAAATCATCCGTAATTTAGATAAAAATGTTTTAATCAAAACAATTTATGGAAACTTTAATATCCTAAATGAAAAGAATTTAAAAGTTGGTGATAAAGTAAAATTATTTATTAGACCAGAAAGATTTTCTTTAAAACAAAAAATAAATTCAATATCTTTAGAGATTAATACTTCATCCTTTGAAGGTTCTCTATTAAATATTTATTTAAAAAGAGATGAAAATGATTTAATAAAAAAAGATGTAGTTCTACACAAAAAAAACAATAATCAATTACAATCTAAAATTACTAAAGAAAAAATGACAATATTTTTTGATGAAAATGATGTTGTTCTACTAAAGGCTGAATAATGTCAAACCTAATAAATAGATATGGTAAATTTTTAAGTACTTATATCTTATTTTCTGTAACATTATGGCTTAGTATATTTATAATCTTTCCACAAGCTTTAATGGTTGAGTATTCATTTTGGAAATATGATGAAACTGCTCAACAAAAACTGTGGGAAAAAACAGATAAATTGGATGCAAAAAGATATGAATTAGAAAAAAAACTGGAAGAAAATCCACAAGATAAAAAAATTGAACAGCAGATAAACAAATTAAGTAGACAAATTGAAAAAAATGATTTATTATCTCAAGAACCACCTAAAATATACACTGATGAAAACTATGAATATCTATTAACAAATACACTACATAGATCTATATTTTTTAAAACAATTTGGTCTTCTATTCTTGTTACTGTACTTGCTTTTATAGTATGTTATCCTATAGCATACTATTTAGCTCATGTAGCAAGTAAAAAGGGTAAAATATTTATTTTTCTGGGATTGATTATCCCTTATTGGGTAGATGAACTCTTAAGAACATTTGCTTGGTTTATGATTTTATCTTTTAATGGAATAATCAATAATATCCTTATCTCCTTTGGACTTATTGAAACCCCTATTGATTTTTTTCAAAATAATTCTGCAGCATTAATTGGTATGGTTTATGCTTATATTCTTTTTATGCTTTTTCCTATTTACAATACCCTTGAAACATTAGATAAAAATCAAATATTAGCAGCAAGAGATTTAGGTGCATCTTGGTTTACAATCCATAAAAAGATAATTATCCCTTATGCAAAGCCAGGTATTGCTGTGGGATCGATATTTGTGTTTATGTTAACAGCTGGAACCTATGCTGTTCCATCAATATTAGGTGGAACAAAAGGTTTATGGTTTACTCAAATCATCTATAGCTGGTTCTTTGATGGGGGTAATTGGAATCAAGGTTCAGCATATGGAATTGCTTTATTAGTACTATGTATATTGTTTATAGTTTTAATGCTTAAACTATTTAAAGTTAAACTAGAGGATATGTCAAAATGAGAAATTTTGATTCAAAAAAAATTATTGATATAGCAATAAAGTTTTATTTTTTTAGCTTTTTTCTATATCTGTTCCTACCTTTATTAGTTGTTTCTTTTGCAGCTTTTAATGAGAGTTCAATTCCAACTGTTTACCCATGGAAAGGTTTTTCACTACATTGGATAAATGAATTTTTCCACGACTATAAACTTTTTCAAGCTATAATAAACTCATTAATTATAGGTATTGGAGTTGTAATTTTATCTATTCCAATAGGATTAGCAGGTGCACTGTTTTTACTAAATGTAAATAAAAAGACTAGAGATGTTTTTTATGCAATATTAGTATCTCCAATACTAACGCCAGGTGTAATTATAGGTATTGCAACACTAGTGATGTGGAATAATCTTTTTGAAGTTTCAGGAGGTATTATATTAACTATTGTTGGACAAACAACATTTATCTCCTCTATGGCAATGTTACTATTTATGTCAAGACTTCAAAAGTTTGATAAGAATTTAGAGCTTGCAGCCTTAGATTTAGGAGCTAAACCCACACAATTATTTTTTAAAATAACAGTTCCCTTTTTAAAACCTGCCATTTTTTCTGCAACAGCATTAGCTTTTTTACAATCAATTCAAAACTATAATACAACGCTGTTTTTAATAGGTACTCAAAGTACAATCACTATTCATATTGGAAGTATGGTAAAACTTGGACTAACACCAGTACTAAATGTACTTGCTTTAATAATAATATTAATGACTATAGTTTTATCAACACTTTATGTGTTAAAAAAAAGAAAGGAAAATAAATGAAGTTATTCCCACGTGTAATACCTTTAGATAAAATAATATCATTTACATTAAATCTAAAAAACCCAAATAATATAAAAAATATAGAATCAATCAATATATTTTCAAAAAATGATTATTTTCATAATGAAAAAATAAAATTTGAAGTTAAAAAACAAGATATAGTTTTTGAATATAAAATGGAAACTTATGGAGAATATATTTTAAAAGTAAACTTTAACTATAAAGAATCTAAAACAATAAATATATTTGCTGTAGAGAAAGATATTTTAGCTTTATCTGCTTTAAAAGGTGACTTACATATGCACACTACATACTCAGATGGAAAAAGAACACCTATTGCTATGGTTCTTGAATCTTTAGAGTTTGGTATGGATTTTATTTCAATAACAGACCATGATAATTATACAGGAAGCCAAGAGGCTATAAAAAAGAAAAATGAAAATAAAATTGATATAACTATTCTTCCAGGGGAAGAGGTAAGTATAGGTAAAGGAGATACTAACTTATCAAAAGGTAATGGACATATGTTGAGTATCAATGCAAATTGTTCTATTGATAAATTAAGAGATGATGAAGAGATTTATAAGTGTGAATTAGAAGAGATTGTAAATAAGATAAAAGGTAAAATACCTAAAGATATTGAACCTTATCATTATGCTAGAAATTTGTGGACAATAAAAAAGATACAAGAGAATAATGGTCTTGCAATACTGTGTCATCCCCATTGGATCTATTATGATGATAAATACCATTTACATCAACCAATATATAAAGAATTACTAAAAAACTCAAAAGTTGATGCAGTAGAAGTATTTGGAGATATAGATCAAATTGAAGAGTGCAATAATTTATCTTACCTTAATTACTATCAATATAAACAAAAACATATTGCTGCCATTGGAAATAGTGATGCACATGATATAAAAGTTGGAATTGGAGATAGATTTTCTATAGTTTTTTCAAAAACAAAAAATGAAGCACATATAACAGAAGCAATAAAACAGTTATTATCTGTTGCAATATTAAAAAGATCAAAAGATGAATACCAAGCAATTGGAGATGAAAAACTTGTATCATATACTTTATTTTTATTAAAAGAGTTTTATCCTACCCATGATAAATTTAAATCAAAAGAGGCTAGACTTATAGTTGATGGTTTAATAAATAAAGAAGATTTTAGTCATAAAATTGATATTGTAAAATCAAAACTATTGAGATTCAAAAAAAACTTCTTTTATAAAGGTTAAAAATGAAAGTAGATTTACATAACCATACGTATCTTTGTAAACATGCAGTGGGTATTATGGATGACTATATAGAAAAAGCGATAAAAGAGAAAATAGATATATTAGGTTTTTCAGATCACAATCCTATGAAATATGATAAAAAACATAGAATGGAAAATAAGTATAAAAAAGACTATATTCAAATGTTTGAAGATGCAAAAATGAAGTATAACAATAAAATCAAACTTCTTTTTGCCTATGAGTTTGATTATTTAGATTATGGGATGAACAAAAAACTATTAAAAGAGGATGTAGATTATCTAATAGGCTCAGTTCATTTTTTAAATCAATTTTTAGTAGATGACCCAAAAATGATAAAAGAGTACAAAAAAGGAAAAAATCTGTTTAAAGATGTAGATGCTACTACTTTATGGAATAATTATTTTGAACAAATAAGAAAAATGGCTAAAACAGAATATTTTAATATAGTAGGACATATCGATTTAGTTAAAATTCTAACAAATGAGGAACCTAAAAAAGATATTAGACTTATTGCAAAAGATGCTTTAAAAGAGATAAAAAAATCTGGTATGGCAGTTGAGATAAATGCTTCTGGATTAAGAAAGAGTGTTAAAGACACATACCCTTCTAAAAAGCTTCTTGAAGAGATTTATTCTTATGATATACCAATAACCTTTGGTAGTGATTCCCATGCTGTTGAACATGTAGGTTATAAAAAAGATTATTGTGAAAAATTTGCAAAAAATATTGGTTATACCAATTGCGTGTATTTTGAAAAAAGAGAGATGATAAAAGTTAAGTTTTAAACTACACTTTTAAAATGAGTACATAAATCTTCTAGATTTTTATACTCATATGCATCTAGCTTCAAAGTATTATAGCTATCATCGTTTGTAGTTTGTAAGTGAATTGGAATTAAACCCCAATCATGAGCACCTTTTATATCTGTTTCGTAAGTATCTCCAACCATTGCAATATATTCTTTAGGGATATTTAGTTTTCTAATAGCAAAATCAAAAGCATACTTTGAAGGCTTTCCTATAATTTCTGGTTCTTCATGAAGATGTGGTTTAAATAATTCTACCATTACACCACATTCAAAATCATAACCAGTTGAAGTAGGAGAATAGTAGTCAGGATTTGTAAAAATTACTTTTTTCTTAGCTTGAATATGTTTTCTTATTTTTGATAAATCATCAATAGAAATTTTAGGATCCATACCAATAACTATTACATCTACATCTACTACACCTATTTTATACTCTTGATAAATTACACTTTTTAAGGCTTTACTTCCATAAACTTTTACATTTGCATCTGGATAGTTTTCTTTTAGATAGTTTCTTGCTAATAAAGATGAGGTAATAATTTGATTTTTATCTATATATATTCCAACACGAAATAAAAGCTCATGGAGTTCATCAGGTGTTTTAGTTGTAAGGTTACTTAAAAATACAAATGGAATCTCTTTGTTTTTTAAAATTTCAATAAAATCTTTTCCACCAGGTAAGATATGAAAGTCTTTAAAAAATGCACCATCAAAATCTATAATAAATCCACCTATATTATCAAACATTTATCCCCAACCTAAAATTATTTTTGTGATTATATCTAATAACAAATGAGAAAAACTGAACTTTTATGTAATCAAATTGTAACTAAAGATTAAACTCTTCATCATCTAAAACATATCTATATTTTAGTTTTATTCTATTATTATTTATGTATTCTAAAGTAGAATGTGAAATATGCATCAAAAAACCATTTTTTGTATTTATTTCATCAAGAATATTACTTGCTTGTAGATAATTTAAATGGTTCCCTTTTGATTTTGTTTCATCATAACATGCATCAATAAAAGTGTAATCTATTCTCTTTGATTTTAAAAACTCTAAACTATTTTTAGGTACTTCATAACAATCTGTCAAATAAGTAATATTTGCCTCTTTTGTCTCAATAAAATATCCTAAGGTATTTTTTGAATGTTTTAAAGGAATTGCAGTTATTTTTATATCATCAATATAAATTGATTTAAAAGGGTCAAATACTTCATAAAAAATCGAATGTTTATGTTTAAAAAGGTCTGAAAAGCCCAGCTCATCTTTTGGATGAAAACATTTAATATTTTTAGCTGAATGCCTTAATCTTAAAAGTCCCATACAATGATCTGCATGAAAGTGTGTCAAAAAAATTGCTTTTATATCTTTCATATCAAAAATATTAGAAATCAAATCATTCCCTGCATCTAAAAGTATATACTTTTCGTTATATTCAAGATAAGCAGATGTAGAAAAGTTAATTTTTTTATTTATTCTATATTCACTACAAACGCTACAATTACAGTTAGCAACAGGTATTCCAGCACTATTGGAAGATCCTAAAAATTTTAATTTCAAAATAAACCTCCTATAGAAAATTTATGATATTAAGTAAACAATGATGATCACTAAAACCTTTTAATAATACTTTTGATTCAATAGATATGTCTCTTTTTGATTTATTTAAAATATAATCTAAAATAACTCTACTTTCATGAGTAAATTCACTATTTTTATCACTAAAACCATACTCTTTTAAAAGTTTAACTTCTGAATAACTAGGAAGAGCATTTAAATCACCACAAAATATTATTGTATTAAAGTTTTTATATTCGTTAATTTTTTTTAGTATTGCTCTTATTTGCTCAATTCTATTATTACTGCTTAAATGACAAAGATGGGTATTGATTAATAAAATCTCTTTACCTTTAAAACTCAATTGGGAAAAAACAGCGGCTCTTTCTATATCCTCTTTCCCTTTATTAAAAAAAAGTTTATCTAAGAGTTTTATGGGATATTTGGAAAGAATAGTTAAATTTGAACTACTATTTATTCCATTTCTAAATTTTTCCCTTGTTTTTATGGAAATATAATTATAGTTTAACTCTATATTTAAGAACTTACCTGTTGAAAATTTTTTTGAATTATAATCTTCTTGTAAACATAAAATATCAAATCTATTTTTATAAATCACATTAGAAAGATTATATATTCTATCTGGGAATATATCATTATCTTTATCTAAATTAAATGTCGCAACTTTTAATTTAGTCATTTTCTATACTTTTTAAAAGTTCTAAAAACTTTTCTTTTGATTCATCAATAGGACTTGAATTATCAAATTCAATCAATTTATTACATTGAATTTTTTCGTAACTTCTATTTAATCTTTGCTCAATCTCTTTACTAGACTCTCTACCTCTAGCAATAAGTCTCTCTTTAAGTTTTTCTTTTGGGATACTTATATTTAAAGTATAAACATCTTTATACAAATTCTCAAAATCTTTTATTCTAGCTCTTGATATTGAGATTATATTTACACCATTTTTAATAAATCTTTTGGGAATTCCATAAAAATTTCCATGGGCATTCCAACTTGAAGCAAAATAACCATTATGTCTTAAAATCTCAAATGCATACTCATCAATATAATAGTTACTTTCATTAACATCTGCTTCTCTTGTAATATATCTTTTAACAAAACTAAAATTTTCATTTAATTTTTCTTTTGCATATCTTAGAAGAGTATCTTTTCCTGCACCGCTAGGTCCTACAACAAGTACAATTTTACTGTTCATTATATACTCCTATTTTGAATACTTATAAATAAATGTTCTAATATCTTTTAAATCATCTATTCTTTCTTTTATCTCTTCATGGCTCCAATTCCACCAAGCAATCTCTTCAATTTTATCTATTATATCTTTTGAAAACCTATACTTCAATATTTTTGCACTTACTCCAGCAACTATAGCATATGGTGGTACATCTTTAGTTACAACAGCATTTGAACCAATAATTGCTCCATTTCCTACTTTTACGCCAGGCATGATAACCGCACCATGACCTATCCAAGTATCATGCCCTATAATTACCTTTTGAACTTTTCTAAAATTAAAAAATGCCTTATCATCTTCACCAAAACCATACATCCCTTTTCTATATAAAAAGTGATGCTGACAAGGCATTTCATAGGGATGAAAACCAGGATTTATTCTAACTTGAGCTGCTATATTTGAAAATTTCCCAATAAAAGTATTATATATTTGGGTATATTCACTTATATAAGAATAATCATCTAATGTAGAATCCAAAATATTTGAAAACTGACCAACTTCTGTATATTTTCCAAAATATGAATTTTCTATAATGGCATTATTAGGTATATATGGTTTTATCCCTAGTTTTATATTTTCTTTTTTATTTATACTCTCTATTTTTGTCATTATAATTAACTCTTAAATCTAAAATACTTCTATATATAGTTACCATAACTACTCCTTAAAGTCTAAACCCTCTAATACCATTGTAGATTGATTCTCCATCCTTTATAGTTAATATAACTTTAGGAATATTTGAATCATCAATCACTATAATATCAGCTTTTTTACCCTCTGTGATTTCTCCTCTATCCGCTAAATTTGCATATTTTGCAGGTGTTGAAGTTATCATTGAAAAACCTTTTGCCAAATCTAAATTTACATCTTTTTTCATTCTATAAACTGCTTGTAACATTGAAGTTGGATGATAATCAGAACATAAATATTTACAAACACCCTCTTTAACTAAATCAATAGCAGCTATATTTCCACTTTGGCTACCACCTCTTACTATATTTGGAGCACCCATTCCTGTTGCAATACCTTTATCTACTGCATATTTTGCAACTTCCAAACTAAGTGGAAATTCAGAGATTTGCACTCCTAGTTTTAATAATCCATCAAGTTTTTCAACACAATCATCATCATGACTTAAAAGTGTTATATCTTTTTCTTTTACAAAAGATATTAACTCATTTATTTTCTCTTCATTTTTATTCATTTTTTTGTCAATTACAGCTTTTATATCCTCATCATCTAAACCATAATGTTTTCCATAATAGGTTTTAAATGTTTCAAGGGTTTTGAATTGACCTTGTCCTGGTGAGTGATCCATTAACGATACTAATTTAACCATTCCTTTATTTATAACCTCTTTTATAGGTTCAACAGCTTCACTTGAACTAAGCTCAAACCTTGCATGTACAAAGTTATCCACACCTAAGTGTTTTGCATTTGCATGGAATATCTCTTCAATTTGATTTATTGCTAAGTCAACAGACCTTCTTTTTTTAGGATTCTCTTCAAACCCTATTGCATGAAACATAGTTGTAACACCAGCTATAGATAGTTTTTTGTCTAATTCTGTGATTGCTAACTCTACAGGGAAAGTTGCATGAGGTCTTGGCTCAATCTCTTTTTCTATGGCATCTGAGTGTAAATCTACAATCCCTGGAGCAATTTTTTTATCTCCTAAATCAATTGCAATTTCATTTTTTCCATATTCATCAACTCTTTTAATTGTATCTTTATAAATTACTACATCAGCAGGGATAAACTCTTCATTTATTAATACATTTTTACTTCTTAATATAGTTTCCATTAATTTACTCTCTTTAACTTATATATATTATCACTTATCATATCCATAGCTTCCAAATCATGAAATATTCCTACCATGGCAACACCTTGTTCTTTAAGCTCTTTTAATTTTTCTACAACTTTCATTGTATTTGTTTTATCTAAAGATGCTGTTGGTTCATCAAGTAATAATAACGATTTTGGTGCAATTATCCCTTTTGCTATATTTACTCTTTGTTGCTCCCCTCCACTAAATGTTAAAGGTGATAAATCAAATAACTCTTCTCTAATAGATAGATAATCTAACATCTCTCTTGCTTTTTGTCTTGAGATTTTTTCATCTTCACCTTTGAAAATAAGTTGTTGAGAAACTACATCAACAGCACTTACCCTTGGCAATACTTGTAAAAATTGAGATACATATCCTATTTCAGAATGTCTAAGTTCTAAAATCTGACTCTCACTTGCTTTTGCTATATCAACAACTTCACCACTATCTCTATAAAATAAAATCTCTCCACTTGTTGTTGTATATGTTCTAAATAAAGTTTTTAAAATAGATGACTTTCCAGCACCACTTGGGCCAAAAAGAGATATAAACTCTCCATTTTTCACATTAAAACTTATATTTTCAAAACCTTTAACCTCTATTCCACCTTGAGTATATAGTTTAAAACTCTTATTCAAATTATTAATTTTTAATCTAACCATTTCTTTTCCTATAAAACTGAAGATACTAAAAGTTGGGTATATGGATGTTGTGGATCTTCTAATATTTGATCAGTAAGTCCTCTTTCAACTATTTGTCCATTTTTCATCACAACTGTAATATCTGTTAAGTGTTTTATTACACCTAAATCATGTGAAACTACAACCATTGCAAAACCAATCTCATGTTGTAACTCTTTTATCAAATCTAATATTTTTGCTTGAACTGATAAATCAAGACCTGTAGTTGGCTCATCTAGCAATAAAATTTTGGGATTTGAAGACAAAGCTTTTGAGATTTGAATTCTTTGTTGTTGTCCTCCTGAAAAATATTCTGGATAATCATCTATTCTACTTGTAGGAATCTCTGTTTTATCAAGAAAATATAAAGCTTTGTCTCTTATCTCTTTATATTTTTTATTTCCACTCATAATTACTTTTTGTGCAATATTTCCTCCAGCACTAAAGTTATAATTTAATCCCAATCTAGGATTTTGATAAATCATTGACATTAATGAGTTTCTTAAAAAAGACAATTCATTTAAATTTGCATCTAAAATATTCTTTTTATTTCCATTTTTATCAATAAAATCTTTAATAAAAATTTCACCTTTTGATGCTTTTTGATCTTGATATATTAACTGTAACAAAGTTGATTTACCTGAACCACTCTCCCCAACTATACCAAGAACTTCACCTTTTTTTAAATTAAGGTTTACACTATTTACCCCAACTACACTATTACATGTAGGACAAATAGAACTATTATATTTAGATCCTGTTTTTTCCAAACAATCTTCACAAAAATTTCCAAATACTTTTGAGACATTTTGAATATCTAATATCATCTATATCTCCTTTTTAGCAAGATTGTTATCACAAAAATCTGTATCATTACAATAATAATGAACAATACCTTCATCATCATAAACTTCATCCAAAAAGCTATTATTGCTTCCACATCTTTCACAAACCCTATTATCAAAGTTTTCAACTTTAAACTCTTTATCTTCAAATTTAAGTGGTACCACTTTTGTAAAAGGTGGAATTGCATAGATTTTTTTCTCTCTACCTGCACCAAAAAGTTGTAAAGCTTTTGAATTATTTAATCTTGGTGTATCATATTTTGGTATTGGACTTGGATCCATAGCAAATCTATCATGTACCATTACTGGATATCTATTAGAGATTCTTGAATCTCCAAATTGTGATGTATCTTCATATAATAAAACCCATAACTTCGAATAGTCAGCATTTGCATGCATAATTTTTGCTTTTGCCGTATTTGGTTCAACTGTTTCTAAAATATCTGGCATTGGTACTTGAAATACTAAAGTTTGTTTTTCCTCTAATTCTATCTCTGGTATTCTATGTCTAGTTTGAATAATAGTAGCCTCTTTTGTACTTGTAGTTGTTTCTACATTTGTAACAGATTTAATAAAATTTCTAATATTTACAGCATTTACACTCCCATCACAACCTTGGTCAATAACTTTTAGAGTATCCTTTTCATTTATTATCGATAAGGTAACTTGAAGACCTCCTGTACCCCACCCTCTTGCTACTGGCATCTCTCTGCTTGCAAAAGAGACTATATATCCAGGAATAGCAATAGCTTTTAAAGTTGCTCTTCTAATCTCTTTTTTTGCTTCTTCATCTAAAAATGCATATCTCATACTATTTTTTGCCCTCTTTCTCTTCTACATATTTTTGTGCAGATTTAAATATTTGATAATCAGTTTGAAAAGTAACATAATGTGGCAATTTATAATGATTACAAAAACCAAATGATTCTATACCATCCACATGATGCATCATCATTTCAAAATCTGCTGCAACTATTTGGTCAGTTCCTACACTATATGAACTGTTATATAAAGTTAAATCTATAATAGACATCGATATTGCTTTTGTTTCATTTTTTCCAAAACAAAAACCAAAACCAGTTGTAAGTTTAGTATCTCCATTTTCATCTTTGTTAAAAGTTCCTACACTCTCAACAGCAGTTGCTTCAATAGAACCAACTTTTACCTCATTTTTTGTAAATGGATGGGTAAATTTTATATCTAAATGACCAACTCTTAAATCACCAATTGTAGGGTGAACATCTCCATAACCTCTCATTGAAGTGTATGAAAACCCCAATAAACTTCCACTCTCACCCCTACTCATTACTTGAAGTATTGAGCTTCTAGGATATGGTGAAGTTGGAAATGTTCTTGTAATATCCCAAGGCTTACTTTCTTTTGGAAGTTTTTTTATTAAATCATCATTTCTTAATGGGGTTAATGCAGATTTTATGATATTTTCTTTATCTGAATAATCTTCAAAAGATAACTCTTTTTCTTTTACATCAATTAATAGTTTTATCTCATAATCATTTGATGAGCCAAGAAGCTGACCACCTTCAATATCCTTAAATGCAGATGAAACTCTTCTACTAAGTTTCATCTCATTTGTATCTAAGGTTTTACACTCCCCAACTCTTTGACAAGAACTTCTATGTGCTCTTATAAAAAATGAAGCATTTAACAAATCCCCTGCACTTCTTTTTATTGCTTTACTTGCTAATTTTTTAGAATATAATGAGCCTTCACTAATAACCTTATCTATTGAAAAAGTTAATCCTTCTATTAATTGTTCATCATCTAATTGTTGTGCTTTTTGTGTAGTTTGTGCATAAAAATTCAAAGAGTTTTCAATAGCTTTTTCTCCACCTTTTACTGCATAATAAGCCATTATAAAACCTCCATTTTTGTTGTTCTTGAAAGAGCTAAAACCTGTGCTTTTTCATTTATAAAAAACACTTCATTTCCCATAGGAAAAGTAGAATTCTTATTGTTAAATTTTTCTATAAAATCTTTTGATATGGGAAGAGTATGATTACTGCTTCCATTTATTCCAGGACCACTTAACTTTACTTCTATTCCTTCAAAATTTTTACATTTAAATATATATGTTGATGAAAACTCTGGATCTTTCATAGTTCCTATTTTTCCGGCTTCAAACAACTCTTCATCCAATTTGTCACAGAAAACATAATCAGCTTCATTTTCTGATAATTCTTTTGAATTTGTAATTGCATTTATAAGCTCAAAATCTTCATTTCCTTTATAAAAATATGAAACCTCTGCATATAAAAGTGTATTTGCCACTGCTAATAGGTTGGATTTAAAAAGAGGTTTAATCTCTTCTATACTTCCAGGTCTTGATAAAGCATTCATCATTGATCTAAAATTTTCTCTATTTAATTTTTCAATATCAATTTTGTCCATAATTTACCTTTACATCAAATCAAAAGAAACTCTTGTTGAGTTAACTTTTTTATTATAAATTGCATTTTTATTAACTATCTCATTTTTTGTTTTTTCAAGTAAATCTAAAATCTCTTCTTTTAATATATTTGCTTCAAAAGAAGCATCTAATACAGCTGTTTTTAAAGATAATTCTTCATTTGTATCTAATACCATTGACCAACCTTTTACTCCATTTACTTCTACTATTGTTGAAGTAACTAAAACTTCACCAGCATAAAAATCCCCACCAGATATAGGATCTTTTACAGGGACTAAAAGTGTTTGTTCTGTTGGATTTGTTAAAACCTTTATCTCATAATCTTTTTCTATTTTTTTATATAAGTTTTCTAACTTATTTTCTTGTATAAATTGCGATAAAAAATTAATATCTTCTCTATTCATTTTTATATAAACCTTTTTCTAATAAGTGCACTAATTTTGTCTAGTGACCAAACAGTTAAAATTATTACTATAATAATGGTACAAACATCACCATTTTCAAAACCTCTCATTTTGTCAAATAGATAAAATCCAATTCCTCCTGCACCAACAAATCCAAGAATTGAGGCACTTCTTACATCAGATTCAAATCTATATAAAGCCATAGATACAAAATGTGGCATTGTTTGAGGAATAACTGCATATATTAAAACCTTAATAAAACCTGCACCAGTAGTTGTAAGAGCTTCAACTGGTCCTGGGTCAATTGCTTCATTACCCTCACTTAATAGTTTTGATAATACCCCTGCTGTATGAACTCCTAAAGCTAAAATACCAGCCATAGGGCCTAGACCAACTGCACTAACAAAAATAAGTGCCCAGATAATCTCATTTATTGACCTAAATATATTTGCTACTAATGTAGCACTTCCATATATCACTCTTTTAAAAAAAATATGAATTGGAGTTTTTCCTGGGATTAAAATATCTAAGATATTTCTTGAACTTAAATATGATAATGGAACTGCAACAACTACCGATAAGACTAAAGCAACAACAGCCATTTCTATAGTTTCTAACATAGATAATGCATAAGTAATTACATCATCTTTATTTAAATTTGGAGGGAAAAAACCACTATTTTTTATCTCTGGATTACCTGATATATATTCAACCATATAATCCCATCCACCAAATAGTGAAGAAAAACTCATCTCTGTGTCTTGCCAACTTTTAAAAAAAACAAGTAAAAATATAACTATTACTATAGATTTAGAAAAAGAAAAAGGGTTGGTTTTTCGCTTTAATTCTTCAATGTTCATAAAATTGTCCTTGGATTAAAGTAGGCAAAAAGCCTACTTTGATTATTGTTTTTTCTTTAATTCATTTTTTAATTTAATTAATTCTCTAACTGGATTATAAACTGAATCATCACCTTTAATAAATCCTTTATTTTTAAGTCTTTTAAGACCTTCTGGATCATTGTAAGAGATAAATGCACCCTTAATAGCCATTTTTAAAGAAGTTGGTAAATCCTTTCTAGCAGCCATTGGAGCTCCTGGAATTAAATCTGAAGTCCATAGAACATTGAAATCATCTTTTTGCCATTGTTTTCCTACACCTCTATTAAAATCTAAGTTATTAGTAGATGCTGCATCAACTTTTCCAGCTTTAACTGAAAGAATAGAAGCTTCATGTCCACCTGAGTAAAGCACTTTTGAGAAATATTTTGTTGGAACAATACCTTTTTTAGAGAACATTACAGTTGGAACTAAAGTACCAGATGTTGATTGAGAAGATGTAAATGCCCAAGTTTTACCTTTGATATCTGCTAATGTTTTAAGACCACTACCTTTTTTAGTGATAATAATTCCGTTATATCCTGGTAATCCCGATTCACCATCTACTTCAACAACTAAAGCTTCTGCATTTGCTCTTTTAGCTGCTTCTACATAAGATTTTGGTCCAAAATAAGCAACATCAATATGTTTATGTTGCATACCAGTAATAATACCTGTATAATCACCAGCTAATTTCATCTCAACTTTAATCCCTAAAGATTTTGCTAGATAATCAGCCAATGGTCCAAAGTTTTCTTTCATAGATGTAGCACCAGCAACTGGAATTACACCAAATGTGATTTTATCTGGCCATTTTTCTTGTCCTAACATAGAAGTTACACCTAAAGTTAATGCTAATGCACCTACTGCAAGTTTCTTTACAATTTTCATTTTTTTATTCCTTTTTTGTTTTGCTACTAATTTGTAGCATAGATTTTCTCAACTAACTTTTCAGTTAGATTCTCACTTTTGTCATCAAAGACTACTGTACCGTTGTTAACACCAACAATTCTGCTACAATACTCTTTGGCGTACTCCAGATGATGAAGATTTGTAACAACAGTTACCCCATAAACCTCATTTACTTTTTTTAATATTCCCATTACCTTTTTTGCACTCTTTGGATCCAATGCTGACACAGGTTCATCTGCCAATATTATTTTCGGTTCAGCGGCCAAGGCACGTGCAATAGCTACACGTTGTCTTTGACCTCCCGAAAGTTCATCACATCTTTTTAATGAATGTTTTGTGATATCAACGATATCCATGTATTCTTTTGCCTTTTCCAACTCCTTTTCTTTATATAATTTAAGTATTGCTCTTGATAATGGTATATCTTTTAACATCCCACTAACAACATTGTCTAATACGTTTAATCTATCTACTAAGTTATATCCTTGAAAAATCACACCAATTTGTTCCCTTAACTTAACTAGATTTTTTTTCTTTATATTTTCTAAATCAAAATCTAATACTTCAAATTTTCCATTAAAAACTTTTATTCCACCAGTTATAGCCATAAGCATTGTAGATTTTCCAGCACCACTAGGACCAATTATCCCTACAAATTCACCCTTTTTCACTTTTATATTTACATCGCTTAATATTTTTTCTTTTTTATAACCTAAAGTTAGATTTTTCATTTTTATCACTATGTTCTCCTAATTAAACTAAGTCAACTTTTATTTTTACTGCATCTGCTCTTGAATATGAACTTCCATACTCTACATAATCACCATATTGATTTTTTGAAATTGTACTTGCAACTATTACAGGGGTATTTGCTGGCATCATTAAATAATCACTTATTTGACTATTTGGAATTTTTGCTTCAAAAACAGTTGATATTTTTGTAATTTCCATTTGGGGATAACATTTGTCTAAAATGTTGTAAATTGAGAAGGGTTCAATATCTAAGTTATCTATAATATCTCTATAATGAAAAGCGTCAAAATATGAATAAGATACTGATATAGGAAGGTCATTTGCAAATCTCAAAAGTTTTAATTCGATTACTTTTAGTTTTTTATTAAGTCCTAATTGTTTTGCAATCTCATCGTTTGGTTCAATAATATCTGCACTAAGAAGTTTTGTTTTAGGTTCATACCCTAAATCAATAATTTTTTGAGAAAAAGAACTCTTATCTGAGATAGAGTAAGGCACTTGAATATTTGATATATAATTGCCTTTTCCTTTTATTGTATAAATATACCCTTCATCTTTAAGTAAAGATAACGCTTGTCTTACAGTATGTCTATTTACATCAAACTCTTTTGCAAATAGATTCTCTGAAGGTAATTTATCACAACAATTATATTTTTTCTTATTAATATTTTCTAGAATTTTTTCATATATAACCACATAAAGTGGCTTTGAAATATTTTTCACAACAAAACCTTTGCTTGTCTATACAAGTTTAATTGCGAAAGTATAAAAAAGGATAATTACAGCTAAGTTACAAGTTGTCTATACAAGTAAACATAGCTGTATAGTTAATATTGTTTAATTACAATCTTTAGACTTAGAAAGAAATTTTAATTCATCACATGAAAAGCCTGCTTTTTTGCGGGCTTCAAAATTCAGATGATATTTTTTACTAGTACTTCCAGGGAATACTTTTTCCAACATCTTAATATATGTTTCTTCAGGTTCTAAATTTTCAAGTTTACAAACATATTTAAACCATTTATCACCTTTATATACATGAGTAATCTCTTCTTCTAATATAATATTTAAAGCTTCAAGAATTTTTTTATTAAAATTATCAGGATTTGATTTTAATTTTTCCATTATTTTGGGATTTTGTTCTAGACCGTTTGCTTCCAAATACCTAGGAACAACAGCCATTCTAGATACTATATCAGGAGTATTTTTCATAGCTTCAAAAAGATTAGTATGTACCTCTAAATCTCCATAAAATGAACCTAATTCTTTAAGAAGTTTTTCTATCATCAAGAAATGTCTTATTTCATCATCTGCAACTTCTAACCAATCTTTGTAATACTCTTCTGGCATATTTTGAAATCTTAAAGCTGCATCTAAAGCCAAATCAATAGCAGAATACTCAATATGAGCAATTGTATGAAGAAGATTAATTTTACCCTCTTTTGTATTTACATATTTCCTTTGTTTTGACTCTTGTGGTAATACAATTTTTAATATATTTGAATAGGATGGTTTTTCCATTTTATATGGTAAATAATTTTTTTCTATATAAAATTTATTATTCTTAAAATTTATATAAAACTCTTTAAATTTAGCAATCTTATCCTCAGGGTTTGAGGTTAATACAATATTTTCTAATAAATTATAATATTTCATAAACTACCTTACAGCTTCAATAATATATACTATAATAACTAATTAAAAATTAAATATAGTAGGGAAATATGAGTATTAAAATTCAACCAATGGGTGATTATCAAACAAACTGTTATATTATTACAGTTGATGGGAAAGATTTTATTATAGATCCAGGCGTCGGAGCTACAAATTGGGTAAAACAAAATGTTACTAACCCTGTTGCAATTTTAAATACCCATGGTCATTTTGATCATGTTTGGTCAAATGACGAGTTAAGTAAATTATTAAATATAAAAATCTATACACCAAAACAAGATGAATTTATGTTAGAAAAAGACCCTTATGGTTTAGGTATGCCACCTTCAACAGCTGATTATTTAGTTGAGGAGGATGAAGAATTAGATTTTGATGGAACAAAAGTAAAATACCATTTTTTCCCTGGACATACCCCTGGTTGTTCTGCAATTGAAATAGATAATAACCTATTTTCAGGAGATTTTATATTTTATAACTCTATAGGAAGAACAGATTTCCCTTTTTCTAGTCCAAATGATATGAGAAAAAGCATTGATAAGATTTTGAGTTGGAATAAAAATATTAGAATATATCCAGGTCATGGTCAGGCAACTTCATTAAATCAAGAAAGAGCCTCTTTAGAAAACTGGAAAAATTATTTATAGGAATAATTATGAATATAGATAGATATAATTTTCAAACTGCAATTGCTTTAAATGATCATTTAATTACTATAAAAAAACTAGAAGATGTACTTGAATATATATCTTCTTATTTAAAAAATGATTTATCTATTGAGTTTTTAGAAATAAAATTAAAAGAAACTTTAATATATAAAAATTTTGAAGAAGAAACTGGTTTAGAAAAACAGAGTTTTGATATTAGCTTAAATGAAAAAGATAATTTAACAATTTCAATTTATTACGATGATTTGTCAAAAAATAATATAATTGAGTCAATTGAATATGTAGAAATCATATTCAAAATAATTTCTCAAACTCTATATAATAGATACCTTGAATTTAAGTTAGTTGAATCAAATTTAAAAGATAATTTAACAGGACTATATAATAGACAATATGTTGATGAATACCTTAAAACAGTACTTCCTTTATCAAAAAGAGAACATAAAAAAATTGCATTTTTAAAAGTTGGAATTGATCATTTTAAAGCTGTAATTGATGAATTTAATTATGAAGTAGGAGATAAGGTTTTAAAAGAGTTAGCAAAAAGTTTGGAGAATTCAGTAAGAAAATCGGATATTATTGCTAGAATAGAATCAGATGAATTTTTAATTGTACTACACAATATTACAAATGAGAATAATGCTATAATGATTGCAAATAAAATTATAGAAAATTTTAAAGGTGTAAGGGTTGTTGTAGATGATAATACAAATCAAACACTAATGAAAACTATTTGTACAGGTATTTCTATCTATCCTGATGATGCAGAAAAAGCTGAAGAGATTTTCAGATCATCAGATATAGCTTTATATGAGGCTAGAAATAGAGGGAGAAGTCAATTTTTCAAGTTTGAAAAAGACAATGAAACAATAGAATTATTTTAAGGTAAATTATGAAAAACAGTATTTTAGAACTGATTAAAAAATCTGCAAATGATGAAAAAGCTTTTAAAGCATTAGAAAAAATTTATCATTTATACGATCAGCTTCAATACTCATCAAATATCAGACAGATGGCTGAAGATATCTATTTATGGTTACATACAAATTTTGACATAGATAATGTGACTTTTGCCCTATTTGATATAGAAAGAAATAATAGAGAAAATATATTTATAGAGGGTGAAGAGTTTTATTTAGATGATTCCTTATCTTTCTTTTTTATAGTAAATACTCATACAAATTTAAATGCAATTGTTTCTTTTTCTGCAACATCAAAAGAGCATTTTGATGAGATAGATGCCCAATACAATATTATAGAAGCAGCATTATTTCAAATATCACCAATACTACAAAATGGTATTATAAAGAAAAATTTCATAGAAACATTATCTTTAGACTCTGTAACTAAAGTTTATAATAGACACTATTTAATTGAAAACTTAAATAAACAAATAGCTTTATCAAAAAAAGATTATAAGACAATCTATTTTTTAATGATTGGAGTTGACCATTTTAAAGCTGTTATTGATGAATTTGATCATGATATTGCTGATCAAGTTTTAGTTGAATTGGCAAAAGTTATCCATACAAATATTTCAGAATTTGATATGGTTGCAAGACTTAGTGGAGATGAGTTTTTAATCTCTATGTTAAGTTCAAATAGTGAAAATGAGATATTAAAAATTTCACAAAATATTATTGAAGGTTTTGCAAAAGTTGAAGTGCCTGTAACTAGTGATGGACAAGTACTTAAAAAAACAGTTTGTGTTGGTATTGATATTTTTGAAACACACAACCCTGATGATTCAATTGATAAAACAATAAAAAATGCAGATATTGCTCTTTATGAAGCTAAAAATAGAGGAAGAAGTCAACTATTTAACTACAAAGAGCTAAAAGTTGAAGATACAATTGAACTTTTTTAGTTTTATTGTATCTTTCTAGCCTTCATATAAACTCTTTTTGGTGCAGGATAACCTTCAACAGTTTTTGTACTATCATTCGGATCTAAAAAATCCTCTAAACTTTGATCAAAAGACCACTTTGTTTTTCTTTGTTCTTCACTTGTAGTAGTTGTAACAGCAAGAACTTCAATATTTTCAAACCCTGCTCTACTTAACCAATTTTTTAGTGCAGAAATTGTTGGTATAAAATATATATTTGGTATCTTTGAGTATCTTTTATTTGGGGTTAAACATATTTCATCTTCACCATCAATCATAAAAGTATCAATTAATATTTCACCTTTACTATTTAAACCTCGAGCTAAAGATTTAAGAGTACCAACGGGATCTGGTCTATGATATAAAACACCTAACATAAATATGAAATCAAATTTATGATTATAAAACTCTAAATGTTCAACACCAAGCATTTCGTATATAATTTCAGATTTTACAAAATGGTTTATAAACTCAAATTGATGTAAAGTTAAAGGTGAAGGATCAAAACCAATCAATCTTTTTGGTTTATCTTCAAGCATTCTAAACATATAATAACCATTGTTGCACCCTATATCAGCCACCACTTTATCTTTTAAATTAAAAAATGGTCTTATAAGATTATATTTTATATTACTTTGCCATTCACTATCAATTTCAAGTCCAAAGATATTAAAAGGACCTTTTCTCCATGGGATTAATTTTTTTGCAGTTTCTTCTATAAGAGCAAACTCTTGTTGTGTTAAATTCTCTTTTCTTCCAATACTAAACCAATCTCCATAATCAACTTTTAAATTACCTTTATCTAAGTCAAAAACTTTTTGTAACTGTTCATACCAAGGGTTAACATTTTTCCAATATCGACAATCATCTTTTTTCTTTTTTAATTCTTCTAAATTCATATCTAATTATATTCTTAATTTATTAAATAGATGATTACAATCAAGGTTTTAAGAAACACTTTTTAGTTATAATTACAAAATTTTTCAAATATGATTAACTCTCCACGTTAAGTTCATATTGTAAATGTATAATTTATTATTATATTAAAAAAGGATTTATATTGAAGAAAATTTCACAATTGTTATTCTCTTTTAAAACTACCTTGTTTTTATTAGCTATTTTAGCTATTGGTGCAGGTGTAGCAACTTTTATTGAGAATGATTTTGGAACATCAACAGCAAGAGTACTTGTATATAACAATATATGGTATGAAGCAGCATTAGTTCTTACAACAATAAACCTAATAGGTATTATTATCAAATTTAAAATGTGGAAAAATCCAGCTAGATTTATATTTCACTTATCGTTTGTTGTAATACTTTTAGGTGCAGGTGCAACTAGATATATAGGGTATGAAGGTATTATGCATATTAGAGAAGGTTTTACAGAAAATAAAATGATGTCTTTAGAACCATATTTGCAAATTAAAATTAAACAAGAAAATGCAAGCTTTTATAAAGAATACCAAAAAGAATTTGCTGCAGCTATACTTAGAAAAGGGATGGGAGATGAAGCTTCTATAGGTATTGTTGAACTTTTAAGTGAATACCAAAATAGATTTGAACATGATATAAAGTTTAATGATAAAACATTAAATGTTAAATATGTAAATTATCTAGTAAGTAAAAAGGGTAAAGCCGAAATGGGTATTCTAACTGTTGATCTGACACTTAACGGTCAAACAAAAACTGTGAGATTACCTGGAAAAAGAGGTCAACCAGGAATTCCTAAAATTGAAGATTTTGGAGACACTATTGTAACTTTAGAGTATGGTTCAAAAACACTTGAATTACCTTTTTCTATTACACTTAGAGATTTCCAATTAGATAGATATCCAGGAAGTATGGCTCCATCTTCTTATGCTTCAGAAGTTACAGTAAATAAAAACGACAATAAACAATATGATTATAGAATTTTTATGAATAGAACTTTGCATGAAGGAAATTTCTTATTTTTCCAAAGTTCATATGACCAAGATGAAAAAGGAACTATCTTGTCAGTAAATAATGACCCAGGAAAGTGGCCAACATATTTAGGATACTTCTTACTAACATTAGGTTTAATTTGGAATCTTTTTGATAAAAAATCTAGATTTTGGAAAATGACAAAATATGTAAGTACAAGAAATGCAGCGGCAGCTTTTATTACAGCGATAATATTAGGACTTTCACCTAACTCTTTACAAGCTGAAGAACAAAATAACCATGGTATTGATTTTGAGAAAACTAAAAATGATATGACTGCTTATTTAGAAAATTTCCAAAAAGCATCAAAAGAAACTGCAGAAAAATTTTCTAAAATAGTTGTACAAAGTAATGGTGGAAGAATGAAACCATTAAATTCTTTAAATCATGAAATTGTGAGTAAATTAACTGGAAAAAGTTCAATGTTTGGGATGAATTCTGACCAAATTGTACTAGGAATGCTAACACGTCCTGAAGTTTGGCGTAATGTTAAAATGTTGAAAATAAAAACTCCAAAACTAAAAAAAGTTCTAGGGATTGAACAATCAAGAAAATATTTAGCCTTTGGAGAAGTTTTTGATAAAGATGGTAAATATATCCTTACAAAAGAGGCACAAAATGCTTCAATGGCTAAACCAAATGAAAGAGGAACTTTTGAAAGAGAGATTATAAAACTAGATGAAAAATTAAATATCTCATATTTAGTTTACAATGGAAATCTATTTAGAATGTTTCCTCAACAAAATGCAAATGATAATAACAGATGGTATAATCCTTTAGAAGCTATGAATACTTTTACAGGAGATAATCAAGTAGCGATTGAATCGTTAATTAGAGGATTTATAAATTCAGTAATTAGTGAAAACTGGGAATTATCAAATAAGTTTATTGATATGATTATTCAATACCAAACTAAAGTTGGTGCAGATATTATGCCTCCTCAATCTCAAATTGACAATGAAATAATGTTCAATAAATTGTCTATTTTCCCTAAATTAACTGTTGCATATATGCTTTTAGGTTTAATTATGCTAATCGTTGCATTTATAGTTGTATTTAATCCGAAAATCAAACCTAAAAAAACTACATTTGTATTTTTTATTCTATTAGCTATCCTTTTTGCGTTACATACATTTGGTATGGGATTTAGATGGATTATTTCGGGTCATGCACCATGGTCTGATACTTATGAATCATTATTATATATCTCATGGTCAGCCGTATTTGCAGCTGTAATCTTCTTTAGAAAATCTCTATTGGCACTTAGTGCTGGGGTTATTGTAGCAGGTATATTTATGTTTACGGCGCATCTAACAAGTATTGACCCACAAATCACAAACTTAGTACCTGTTCTTAAATCATATTGGTTAACGATTCACGTTTCAGTATTAACTGCTTCATATGGTTTCTTTGGACTTGGGGCAATATTAGGATTTATGTCACTTATTATGTTTATTTTTAGAAAAGGAAGACCTCACCTAGATGAAAATATCAAATATATTACAGCTATCAATGAGATTGCTTTAATTATTGGTTTAAGTGCAATTACAATTGGTAACTTCCTTGGAGGAGTTTGGGCAAACGAATCTTGGGGTAGATATTGGGGTTGGGATCCTAAAGAGACTTGGGCATATGTTTCAATTGTAGTATATGTTTTAGTTTTACACTTAAGATTTGTAAAAATATTTAATAATCAATTTGTGTTCTCTGTTGCATCATTATTAGCTTTCGCAACAATTTTAATGACATATTTTGGAGTTAACTTCTACTTATCAGGAATGCATTCATATGCTACTGGTGACCCTGTTCCAATTCCAATGTGGGTTTATTATGTTACTGCAACCGTATTTGTTACAATTGCATTAGCATATAAAAATAAAGATCTTACTATAAAATAACAATTTCTTGTTACCTTCTTTCACAAAATAATAATTTAGGCGATTATTCGCCTAAGTTAACTTACTTTAAAAGTTTTTTTTAATATTATATGAAGTTAGTTTACTAAGACAATTAGTTAAGTTTAAAATAACTCGAAGGTTAAAATGAATCAAGAAAAACTAAAAAAGATTATCAATATTACAAAAAAATTAAATATATTATATCTGGAAGACAATATTGATGTTAGAGAACAAACTCTAAAAATGTTAAATCTTTTTTTTGACAATATTACTGTAGGTACAAATGGTAATGAAGGTTTATCAATCTTTAAAGAAAAAAATAAATATGAATCATCATCACTTGATTTAATTATCACAGATATTGAGATGCCGGAAATTGATGGTATTTCAATGATTAATAAAATTAGAGAAATAGATAAAAAAATTCCAATACTTATATTTTCAGCTCATAGTAGAACTGATTATTTTTTAAAAACAATTGATGCGGGGATTGTAGGTTATGTATTAAAACCTTATAATGCTGAACAGATTTCAAATTCATTGATGAATTTGATTGAAAAAGAGGAATTATCTAGCTTAAATGAACATATATTACCTTTAGAAAATAATTTTGTTTGGAACAATGAAGAGAATGCACTTTTTAAAAATGAAAAGATAATTAAATTAACAAAATCTGAGATAAAACTTTTTAAATTGTTTTCTAATTCAAAAGGTTCACTTAAAAGTTATAATGAAATAGAAGAATATGTATTTGATGATTTAACTTCAAATAGTAAAAGAGTTCGAAATTTAATGTCTAGATTGAAAACAAAATTAGGATATGAACTATTTGAATCAATTTATGGACATGGGTACAAACTAAACTTTAAAAATGAATAAAAATCTTATGAGATGAACTTTTGACACTCTTTAGATAAAAATTCTAAAAAACAAGAATGAGAGTATTATGAAACTAATCAATTTATCTTTTTTATTAATCATAATATTAACTACTAATTTATTTTCTCAAACAACTATAAAACTAACACAAAAAGAAAAAGATTTTTTAGAAAAAAGAACACCTTTAAAACTACACAATGAACTAAACTGGCCCCCATTTAATTATAATGAAAATGGAGTAGCAAAAGGTTTCTCTATAGATTATATGAATCTTTTAGCTAAAAAACTAGGTGTAAAAGTTGAATATATAACAGGACCATCTTGGGATGAATTTATGAAGATGCTTCAAGATGGTGATATCGATGCAATGGTAAATATTTCAAAAAACAGTGAAAGAGCTAAAACTATAGAATTTACATCTATTTTCCATACAGCAGTAAATGCTATATATGTAAAAGAGGGAAATGAAAATATAGATTCTCTTGAAAAACTAAAAAACAAAACTATTATTATGCCAAAAGGTTTTTTTGCACAAAAAGCTATTGAAAAATATTATCCTGATATAAAACAAATATTAGTAAAAGATTCTTTAGAAGCATTAAAAGAGTTATCTCTTGGTAAAGCAGATGCTACCATTGGAAAGAAAAATGTTATTGATTATATTATTGCACAAAATAATATTTCAGGAATAATTCCAACCAATTATGTTGATGATAATAGGATGGTTAGTTTAATTCGTATTGGAGTAAATAAAAAAAATAAAATATTAAAAGATATACTAGAAAAGGCACAAAAAAGTGTATCTGATGCAGAACTACTAGAATTAAAAAGGAAATGGTTTGGTACAAAAGATATAACTTATACATCAAAAGATTTTTTTAATGAAGATGAACTTAGTTATATAGCAAATAGAAAAGTATTTAGAGTATGTGCAAGAGATGATATAAAACCTATAGAATTTAAAGAAAATAGTAACTATAAAGGTATAGTTATAGATGTTCTTAAAATAATCACAGAATTAACTAATATGAGATTAGATTATGTTAATACTTTATCATGGTATGATGCAAAACAGTATTTAAAAAGTGGTCGATGTGATTTTATATCTACAGTAACAAATAGTAGTGACCTTATAGACTTTGCAAATACAACAAAACCTTTTCTTAACTATAAACTTGCAATTATAACTCAAAATAACAAACCCGTAGTTTCAAGTTTGAATAATATTCTAGATAAAACAATTGCTTTAAAACAGAATTCAGAACTAATACCATTTATTAAATCACTTAATCCAGATATAAAAGTAATATACGCCAGTTCTCATAGAAAAGCATTAGAAGCAGTTAGTTCAGGTCAAGCTTATTTTGCATTAGAACCTTTGCCTATTGCTTCATACTATATTTCCAAATATGCCATGAAAAACCTTTATATATCAAGATATACAAATATGTCTTATAGTGTAAATATGGCAGTAAATAAAGATAATACAAGATTATTAAATATCTTAAATAAATCATTAAATTTAATTACAGAGAATCAATACAAAGAGATATCTGATAGATGGACTACTATTTCATTTGAAACAATTTTTGATTTTAAATATTTTTGGGAAGCAGTTACAATTTTATTTTTATTAATTTCAATATTTGCATATAGACACTATATTTTGGATAAATTAAATAAAGAATTAACACAAGCAAATGAAGAGATTGAAAATAAAACAATAGAGTTAGCAAAACAAAAACTACTTTTTGAAAATATTTATAATAAATCTGCTGATGGGGTTATACTAATTAATAATGGAATATTATCAAGTTGTAATGAATCAACAATAAAAATATTAAAATACAAAGAGAATGAAATTTTAAATAAAACTATAGATGAATTATCACCTCCCAAACAACCATGCGGTGTAGATTCAAAACAAAGAGCTGAAGAATATATTAATAAATCACTTAAAGATGGTGTTGTGAATTTTGAATGGGTATTTACAAACGGTTCAAATGAAAATATATGGACAGAAATAGTTTTTACAGTTATAGAGATTGAAGAAAGAAAAGTTATACATGCTGTTATTAGAGATATTACTAATAGAAAATATCTAGAACAAAAACTTGAAGATTTAAATACAAATCTAGAAAGAAGAGTAAAAGAAGAGATAGAAAAAAATGAGATAAATACTCAACAGTTAATCCAACAAAGTAGACTAGCTCAAATGGGTGAAATGATTTCAATGATTGCACACCAATGGAGACAACCACTTTCTGCTATATCTGCTACAACTAATAACCTTGTATTAAAAATGATTCTTGAAGATACTATAGATAAAAAATATTTTGATACAGAGCTAAAACTTATAACTGATTACTCTCAATACTTATCATCTACAATTGATGATTTTAGAAACTTTTTTAAGTCAGATAAAGAAAAAGTTGTATTTCAACTAAATGATATAATTGAAAAATCCTTATCTATCATTAAAACCTCTTTAGATGCAAGGTCAATATCATTAATAAAAAATTTAAACGATGACTATAACCTTTTTACCTACCCTAGTGAACTACAACAAGTAATACTAAATCTATTAAAAAATGCTGAAGATGCCTTAATTGAAAAGAAAGACTTTGATAGAAAAATTTTTATAAATACTTATAAAAAAAATGAAAAAACTGTAGTGATTGATATTGTAGATAATGGTGGAGGAATTGATAAAGCTATTATTGAAAGAATATTTGATCCCTACTTTTCAACAAAAAATAAAAAAGATGGTACAGGGCTAGGATTGTATATGAGTAAAATAATTATTAATGAACATTGTAAAGGAAATTTAAAAGTTACAAATAGAGACAAAGGTGCTGCTTTCTCAATCGAATTACCATTATTAAATAGAAAAGAGAAAAATAATGCTGAATAATATAAAAGACCTGCTGATTTTTAGTCAAAACCTTAATGTATTATTTGTTGAGGATAATTATGATGTAAAAGTTCAACTATTTAAACTCTTTAACAACTTTTTTCCCAATATAGATGATGCAACTGATGGGCAAATTGCTTTAGAAAAGTATAATAAATTTAATGAAGAAAATGATAAATTTTATGATTTAGTTATCACAGATATAAGTATGCCAAAACTCAATGGAATCGAACTATCAAAGCGTTTAATAGAAAAAAATCCAAATCAACTTATATTAGTTATTTCAGCACATACAGAATCAGATAAACTATTAGAACTATTAAATATTGGTATTTATAAATTTATACAAAAACCAATAGAATACGAAATACTAGTAAATACTCTATCTTCAGTTATAAGTAAAATAAAAAGGGAAAAAACATATTTAGAATTAGAAAATAAATATAAAGAGATAAAAAATGACAATATAATTTTGAATAAATTAGCAATAACTGATAACCTAACATCAATCTACAATAGAAGATATATAGATAATAAACTATTTGAATGCTTTCAAAATATAGATAGTTACAGTTTACAACATTTATCAATAATATTTTTAGATATAGATAATTTTAAAAGTATAAATGACACCTATGGACATATAATTGGGGATAAAGTACTTATAACTATAGCTAATTTACTAAAGTCAAATATAGAAAATAAAAATATTGTTGGAAGATGGGGTGGAGAAGAATTCATAATAATATGTGAAAATCAAGATATAAAAACTAGTTGTATTTTAGCAAATAAAATAAAAGATATAATTGCAAATCACCATTTTGATAAGGTAGAAACTGTTACAGCAAGCTTTGGCGTTGCTTCTTATAAAAAAGGTGAAAATATTACAAGCTTAATACAAAAAGCAGATTATAACCTTTATCAAGCCAAAGAAGAGGGTAAAAATAGAGTTTATTATTAAATTAGAAGAATTATATCTCTTCTAATTTTTTATCATACTCTTCCATTATTTCATCTAGTTCAAGTTGGTTTTCTTCTAACTTTTCAAATAACTCTTCGACTTTTTTCTCACTAGTTATTACATTTTTTGAAAGTTCAATTACTTTACTATTGTCTCCAGCATTTGAAGCTTGTATAAGTTGGGCTTGCTCTTTTTCTATATAATCTTCAAGCTCAATAATCTCTGCTTCGTATTTCTCAACTGCTTTTCTTAAAGGATTTGTTAGTTTATTTCTTTCTTGAATAATTGAGGCTCTTAATTTTTTGTTCTCTTTTTTGTTTACTTTAGGCTCTTTTTTAACCTTCTCTTCTACCTCTTCTTCATCCCAACCAATTTTTTCTAAAAACTCATCATAAGTTCCATCAAAATAATCTGCACCCTCTTTTGAGAATACAATAAGTCTATCACAAACTTCTCTTAATAGTTTTTCACTGTGTGTAACGACTATAGTTGAGCCTGAGAAGTTCTTAATAGCTTCAGTCAAGGAATCAATCGATTGCATATCTAAATGGTTTGTAGGCTCATCTAGGAACAATAGATTTACATCTTTTGCAATAATCTGTCCTAACATCACCCTACTTTTCTCACCACCTGACAAAAGTGAGATTTTTTTCTTTACATCATCACCACTAAACATCATAGCACCACAAATACCTCTTACAGTAGATTCAGGAAGTTTTGGTTCAGCAACATATATCTCATCCATAATAGTATTGTTTGGATTAAGATGGGAAATATTAGTTTGTCCAAAATGACCATACGAAGTACTTACATGGTAATCAATAGTCCCACTTATAGGTGTTAATTCTCTTGCAATGTTGTTTAATAAAGTAGATTTTCCCTTACCATTTTTACCAATAATCCCTAAAGTCTCACCTTTTTTAAGTGTAAAGGAGATATTTTTAAAAAGAATATTATCTTCACTATATCCAAAAGTTAAATCTTTAACATCAAGTAAAACTTTCGCTGGTGTATCTTTATAATTGAAATCAAATTTTAATGTAGCTTCTTCAACTATACCATCCATCTCATCCATTTTTTCTAACAGTTTTACTTTTGATTGTGCTTGTGCAGCTGTTGAGGCCCTTGCTTTGTTTTTAGCAATAAACTCCTCTAACTCTTTTCTTTTTTTATCTTGTGCCTCTTTTTGTTTTTCATAGTGTTCATCATTTGCTTCAAGTTGAGAATAAAACTTATAAGTATCACCTTCAAGTATAGATAAAGATTTTCTAACAATACCCATCGTATGAGTTGAAACTGCATCCATAAAATCTCTATCATGAGTGATAAGGATAACTTCTCCATCAAAATTTTTTAAAAAGTTCTTTAACCATCTCAAAGATAAAATATCCAAGTAGTTTGTAGGCTCATCTAGTAATAATAGATTTGGCTCAGTTATCAAAAGTTTAGCTAGATTTATACGAATTTGATACCCACCTGAAAAAGATAAAGGATCTTTATCTAAATCTTCTTGTGTAAATCCAAGTCCAAAAAGTATCTTCTCTACTTTGTAAATAGAATATTTATCATCTTCATTAAGTGCAAGTGCAGTTTCATCTACCAATGTTTTCTCTGTAAATTCCAAATGCTGTTTAAGTGCACCTATTTTATACCCCTTAGGTATAGAAATCTCACCATCATCTGCATGCTCTTCACAAAGTATTAGTTTAAAAAGTGTAGATTTTCCAGTTCCGTTTCGACCTACTAACCCTACTCTTTGCCCTTGTCCTAAGATAAGATTCAAGTCTGTAAAAAGTGTTTTTTCACCAAAATGTTTTGAAAGGTTTTTTAGTTGTATCATAATGCTCTTTGTTTATAAAAATTAAATTGTTTTTTTGAATATGGGATTATATGATAATGTGGGTTATAAAATAGTTTAGCATTCTTTTTTATTTTATATTTGACAATTATGTTTAAATGGTATATATTCATTTATTAGAAGGACATATTATGGAAAACTATTTTGATAAAGAGTTTGAATTAAGATTTTTTGAAATGAATAGATTAGGTGAAGCTTCGGCTATTTCTATATTAACTCTACTTCAAGAGACTGCCGCTGAACATTGTCATTATGCTGGGCATGACCTTTTATCTTTAATGTCTGAAAATCTTGGCTGGGTACTCCTTGCTGGAGCAATGGAAATGGAACGTTATCCACTTTATAAAGAAAAAATAATTATAAGAACATGGATATCAAAATATCATTCTATAAGAGGTTTTAGAGAAAATATTATTTATGATGAAAACTACAATATAATAGGTAGAGCCAGAGGTTTATGGGTATTTTACGATATAAAAAAAAGAAGACCTAAAAAAATACACCCTGATTTTATAGAAAAATGGTCATCTTGTAATACAATATCTCTTGAACATGATATAAGTAATAAAATTGAACCTCTCAATTCTTTTGAATACAAAAAAGAGTTTAAAGTTAATATGTATGATACAGATACCAATAAACATGTTAATAATCTTAGATATCTACAATGGCTTATGGAATCAATTCCTGATGAAATATTAGACAATTACTATTTATACTTTATTGATGGACGTTTTATTTCAGAGGCTCATTATGGTGATTCGATTTTATCTTTAACAAAAAAGGATGTTGAAGAGAACTCTTTTATACATACTATAAAGATAAAAGGGAGTGATGTAGTTTGTGCAACTGGTAAATCAGTTTGGAAGAAGATAGAAAAATAGATTTTTTTAGGAGTTAGATACTCCTCTTTGCTCTCTTATACTCACAGAGATGAGTTCTTTGGTACTTTCTTTTTCATAAAAGAAAGTACCAAAAAGTAAAATATAGAATGAAAGTTCATTTAAAAACATAATATATTTATCATTTTGTTAAACTATCAAAGAATTTGTCCAATAGTCATACAAAATGATAAGATATTAAGAATATACTTTGATAATCTAACATAAAAAAATCATGAAAACCCTCTAAAAATATTATATTTTTTCTTATATTATTTTGTATATCGTTGACTTTAGACTATTTAAGCCTTAATTAAGTCAATATCTTTACATTTTTAATGTTAAGATATTAGATGTTTTTATATATTATTTATATATAATGTATTATTAATAATTAGTTATGTAAATATAAGTTATTAATCAATGACAAAAAAGGAAAAGTTGATTTTGAACATTGCTAATACTTCCAAACCTAATTTATATCAAAATGGCAATTTACCTTTAGGTGAACTTTCCTCTGACTCTTTTGAAGATTTTGTGTATCGGTCCTTAGTTGTACTTGGAGAAGAAAAAAATTTCCAAATGCAATCAGGTCGTCAGCCATCAAGGGATGAAGGTTTTGACTGCACAGCAAAAAAGACAACGGATAATGAATTAGTTTGTATACAATGTAAACGATACAATAGCACTTTATATACGGGAACAGTTGTTGAAGAAATAGTAAAGGTCGCTTTAAATGGTGTACTGGATAATGCGATACCAAAATACCACTATATAATTACATCTGGAAACGTAGGTACACAGCTCAGAAAAGAACTTAGACAAGCTGGATATACTGACTTAAAAGCAGCTTCAAAAAAACTAATAGATGAAAAAAAATTGCAGTTGACTTTGATTGAAAAAGCAAAAAGTCAAAATATAGATCCATATGATGCAATATGTAGTTATCTTGATTCTTTGAATGATTTGATTGTTTGGTCTGGTGTAGACTTTCAAAATGAATTAGTAGTAATATGGAGTAGATTGCACGATATTTTAGAAAACCACTTCTCCTTAGCGGTTGTATTTAAAGAACATCCACGTCCAGATTTCAATCTTTCTGATTATCTAAAAAAAACACAAAGTAAAAATCAAAATTTAATACCTTTACAGTTTCAACAAGCACCTTTGCCAAACAATTTAACTGTGGTAGGAAACAGAAATAGTATCGAGGGTCAAGTATGGTCAACAAATGATGTTATTTCATCTTTAAAAGAAGAGAAGAGCATTCTCATTTCATCATTAGGTGGTAGTGGAAAGTCTAGTACACTCTCAATAATTGAAAATGAATTAATAAATTCTCTTAATGATATTCAATTTTTACCAATTAGAATAAATTTGAGAAACTACTCTCGAAATACTTTGAAGCAAAAAATAGATCAAGAGTTAAATATAAACTATGGATCATGGAGAAGTCTTCCCTTTAAATTTATATTTTTATTTGATGGGCTTGATGAAATGCTTCAGCATGATACGAAGGCATTTATTGATGAGATTAGTACAGTCATTGATGGTAATAGTTTTATTCTTACCACAAGAAGTACGGGGCTAAATATTGAAACTGTATTACCTTCATTAGATTATTCAATCTCAATTCAACCCTTATCATATCGTAGTGCATTTCAGATAGCTGAAAAAACTTTTCAAGGTGAAGAGTTGCAAAAATTTTATGATGAATATAGACAAAGGCTAAGTTCCATAGGCTTTAATTTCCTATCTTTGCCTTTTTTCCTTTCTATAACCATAGAGTTTTATAAAAAAAATAAAAACATACCTAATAAAATTGAAGACATTTTAGAAAATTGGATTCAATCAAAAATTAAAAATGATGCATCAAAAGTCAGAGATACTAGTAATAAAGTGAATCAGGTACCTTCCAAATATATAGAGCAAGCTTTTTCACTAATTCTATATAAATCTAAGATTGAGAAAAATTTATTTTCAATTCCAAAGGACAGTTTTCATGAAATTATCATAGAGTCTTATGACGAACTATCATCATCTAATTCATATATAGCTAAATGTTTAAACTTGAATGAATTTGTATCTATGATTTCTCATTATGAGATATTGCTTCTAGAAGATGATAGCTATTTTTCTACTCCACATCCAATTATCTCTGATTATCTTGTTGCAAAAGTCTTTGCAAAAAACTGGAGGAGCCATTTAGATACATCTTTAGTCAACTCTTTTTATGATATATGGCTATACACAAGTAACTTTATAGATGAAGAAGAAAGAGAAGAATTTCTCGCTGCATTATTACCATTCAATCTCATATTAGCTGCAAAAGTAAGTAAGAAGTTTGGCCAAGAACTTATAGAAAAAGTCGAAAAGATTATTTTAGAAAATGAACAGAGTGAAAAAGTTCTTAAAAGAGGTGAAGCTATTTATGCATTAGGAATACTCGGAACTGAAAATTGTTTAGAAAGACTTCGTTCAACAACGAACGACATTGATGCACATCATTTAGGACAAAAGTTACGTTCACTTGCTGTAAATGGTGATAAGAAAACTTTGCATACAATTCTTGCCAAAGAAGAGCGTATGGCACAAGCTCCAGTTAGAGTTTCAGGAGGAACATATGAGATTTGGTTTAAATCTCCTCCATCAATTATTACAGATATTGCAAGATCTCGTTTAGACAAATGGATTAATAATAAAAGAATACCTCTATGCTTTTCTTTAGAAACCATAGAATTGTTTGGAGATAGTTATGATATAGAAATTTTAGTTTTAGTTATTGAAAATACAAAAATAAGAAAAGAATTCAATCAAGCATGTATGGCCTTATATGCAATTAACCAAGATTTATTAATAACCAAATTAAATGCACTTATTCATGATAGACACGATAATGCACATAATGCAAAAAAAGTACTTTTGTTTTTAGGAATTAAGACTGATATTAGTGAAGAATTTAATTTCTTTATTGAGCAATGTAATAAATCAGAAGCAGAACTAATTGAGATACAACATGGGTTGATGGAACTGATGGAATTTATTAAAAAATTTGAATTAACTTCATCACAAATTAACATATTAATAAAAACATATAAAAGTTTAAAATTTCCACATGATTTTTATATTTACTGGTTTATATGGGAGATAGCTTCTGAAAGTAAAACTAATTTTTTCCTTCCTGTTGTTGATTTGACTTTTTCTCGAAATTATTCAGAAGAAAAAAACCAAGCAATGTTTTACTTGACATCCCGAGAAAAATTAAATATTAGCGATGATCTTGCGAATAAAATTGATAATTATTTTTCTCATGTTGAAGAAGAAAGTTATGGAATTAAATTGAATTATGCCAAGTACTATTTAAAACTCGATAAGAATGAAACAGCTATTCAAATAGTATCTGAAACTGTAGAAAAACTATTAATAAATCTATCTCCTGAAACAATAACTCATGATCAATATAGCTATTCTAATTACCTAACTACAAGAGTGTTTGATTTTTTTAACTTAGATGAAAACATAACTTTTGATGATTCAACAGCCCTAAAACTCCTTTTAATAGATACAAAGCATACCCTTGAAAGTGATGAGATAAAAACAAAAGTTCTCAGTAAAATTGATCTCTCTAAAATTGAAGACTTTGCAAACAAGATAAAAGATGAAGAAGTAAAGATTTATGTATCAGACTATTTACTAAAAAATAATTTCACTGTTGATCCAATAGGACTTATTAAACAATATTTACCTTTTTTTATATCGCACCATATGTTTTATCCAACGATTCAAATAGTATGTGAACAAAATTGGAATGATGAGTTATCAAATATATTTTTGTCTAGTTTTCTTAACTACAATTGGGATCAAATATCTGCACAAATGTTTGAAAAATATACAGATTTTTATGCTCAAATATTAACTCGAGAACAACTAATAAAATTTGAACAACAACGAGATAAACTAATTAACCCGTTAGTAGGTAGAATTTATAAAATTTGGCTGGAACACAATGGATTGAGTGAATCAGTTTCAAATTAACGGTGATACATAATTTTAAATAAAAAACATAACAAAATCTAGCAGTGAACGCACAGCATCACTGAAGTCAACCGTTACCCACCTTCAAAAAATAAAGATGTTTTTAATTTTTTTAAAAATAGCCTAAAAAATATTTATTCTTAACAGCCTTGACATTAAATACTTCCGTAAAATATCTCCACATACATACTTACAAACTCATAAATATTAAATTAGCATAAATTGCAAATCCAATATCTTCTGCATCACAATCTATTTTAAGAAATACACTTAATAGTAACATTAAATTATATATAACTTAAACCATTATTAATAAAACAAATAATACAATTCTTTTTAATAGTCTAAAGAGAATTCATATGATAATAGAATCTTCAAATAATGTATCAAATTCTTTTAAAGAGATATTACCTTTACCAAAAATACAAAACATTTAGCATATGATGACAAAAACTACATAAGAGAAAGTCAAAGAAGAGTTAGCAGAATTGCTTTTCATACTAGATACTATCGAAAATTATTTAAAGATGATAATTCAAAATTAATCAAGCAATTGGAAAAAACTAGGGCTTGATGACTCTACACTGAAACATAAAGGAAATATAATGGAAAAATCTCATAAAAACATCTATAGTATTTATATATTGATTTGGATTATTCTAGCAATAAACCCTAAATATCCAGAAGACTGGTTTCTAGAGAATATATTAGTATTTTTATTTTTTCCATTTGTACTTTGGTCTGATATAAGATACAAATACACCCTTTTAAGTATTATTTTTCTTTTAGTATTTGCAAGCTTACACTCTTTGGGTGCTCATTTTACCTATGCTGAGATGGAATACTTTGATTTTATAACACAACTATTTGGCTTTGAAAGAAATCATTTTGATAGAATAGTACATTTTCTTTTTGGACTACTTGTTTTTAGAAGTTTATTTGAAATAGTCCTTGTTTATTCAAGTAGTTTAAAAAGTGCCCTATTTTTTACTTTTTCTTTAATCGTTTGTATTTCTACAATTTATGAATTAGTAGAATGGTTTGTTGCTATTAATTTCTATCCTAAATTAGGAATGGCTTTCTTAGGCACACAAGGAGATATGTGGGATGCACATAAAGATACACTTTTAGCTTGTATTGGTGCACTTATAAATATTATATTTTATAGAAGTTACAAAAGACTATGGGGCTTAAAAAAATTTAAATAAAATACCCACCTTCAAAATAGAAGATGGGCTTTATTTCAAAATGTTTAAACTATTTAAACTATTTCTTCTTTACAGCCTTCGCATTAGGTAAATCAGTAATACTTCCGTGGAATATCTCTGCACACATACCTACAGACTCGTGTAGTGTTGGGTGAGCGTGAATTGTAAGTCCTATATCTTCTGCATCACAATCCATCTCTAGAGCTAGTGAAATTTCTCCTAATAACTCTCCTGCGTTATCTCCTACGATTGCTCCACCAATTAGTTGGTGAGTATCTTTATCGAAGATAAGTTTTGTCATACCAGCATCTGCAACATCTGCTGCTAATGCACGTCCAGAAGCAGACCATGGGAATGATGAAACTTCATAATTGATACCAGCTTCTTTAGCTTCTATTTCACTCATACCAGCTGTTGCAATCTCTGGGAATGTATAAGCGATTCCTGGGATTTGTTTTGGTTCAAAGAATACTTTGTGACCTGCAATAACTTCTGCTGCCACATGACCTTCATGTACCGCTTTATGTGCTAACATTGGTCCACCAATAATATCACCAATAGCAAAAATATGAGGAACTTTTGTTCTCATTTGGTTATCAACTGAGATAAATCCTTTATCATCAACTTCAATACCAGTATTTTCAAGACCTATTTTAAGTCCATTTGGTGTTCTTCCCATAGCAACTAAAACTGCATCATAAGTTTTTGGTTCTGGTGCATTATCGCCTTTGAATTCAACATAAATACCATCTTCTTTAGGGATAATAGCTTGAGTTTGAGTTTTAAACATAAAGTTAAATCTCTTCTCATTTGCTTTTGTATATACCTTAACGATATCTTTATCAGTTCCAGTCATAACTTGAGGTCCTCTAATAACCACATCAACTTCAGAACCTAATTTTTGGTAAACAGTACCCATCTCAAGTCCGATGATACCACCACCCATGATAAGCATTTTCTTAGGTACTTCTTTTACCTCTAATGCATTTGTAGAATCCCAAATTCTAGGATCCTCATGAGGGATAAATGACATTTTAGAACTTTGAGATCCAGCAGCAATAATACAATTATCAAATTTAACTACTGTTTTTCCATCATCTTTTGTATGATTTACAATAACAGAATTTTCATCAATAAAACTTGCAGTACCTTGGATAACTTTTACATTTCTCATCTTTGCCATACCAGCAAGTCCATCAGTAAGTCTTTTAACAACTCCACTTTTATATGCGGCTACACCTGGTAAATCAATCTCAGGTTTAGCAAACTTGATACCAGCATGATTAATATGCTCAGCTTCTTCAATAACTTTTGCTACGTGTAAAAGAGCTTTTGATGGAATACATCCAACATTTAGACAAACACCACCTAAAGTATCATGTCTCTCAACTAATACTGTATCAAGACCTAAATCTGCACATCTAAATGCAGCAGAATATCCACCAGGACCAGCACCAATAACTAAAACTTGACCTTTAACTTCACTTGCTCCACTTGTATCAGTAGAAGTTGGTGCTTGTTTTATAGGTTCTGCTTTTGGAGCTTCTGTAGTTGGTGTAGGAGCAGCAGTTGTTGCTGCTTCCTCTTCTACTTCAACTCTAGCAATTAAATCACCAGAGTTTACTTTATCACCAACTTTTACAAGAATCTCTTTAATAACTCCACCATGAGTTGTTGGTACATCCATTGATGCTTTTTCAGTTTCAAGAGTGATTAGTCCATCTTCCTCTTCAACTGTATCACCAACAGCAACCATTACATCTATTAAGTCAACATCTTTGTCAGCACCTAAATCAGGAATAACAATATCTACAATTTTTCCCATTCTAACTCCTTATAGACTTAACAATCTAATATCACTTAATAGTTGTGATAATGTAGTTGTAAATCTTGCACCATCTGCACCATCAATAACTTTATGGTCATAAGATAATGATAATGGTAACATAAGTCTTGGTGCAAACTCTTCACCATTCCATACTGGTTTCATTTGAGATTTAGATAATCCTAAAATTGCAACTTCAGGTGCGTTGATAATTGGAGTAAAGTATGTACCACCAATTCCACCTAATGATGAGATAGTAAAACTTGCACCTTGCATATCAGGAGCTTTTAACTTACCTTCTCTTGCTTTAGCAGATAAATCAGCTAATTCAAGAGCAATCTCTTTAAACCCTTTTTTATCTGCATCTTTGATAACTGGAACAACAAGTCCATTTGGAGTATCAACTGCAACACCAATATGGAAATATTTTTTCATAACCAATGATTGTCCATCAGGAGTTAATGATGCATTAAATTTAGGATGAATTGCAAGTGCTTTAGCAACAGCTTTTACTACAAATACAAGTGGAGATAATTTAAATCCATCAGCAATTGCATTTTGAGCTTTTCTAAACTCTTCCATTTCAGTTATATCTGTTTCATCAAATTGAGTAACATGAGGCATTGAAACCCAGTTTCTATGTAATGATGGTCCAGAGATTTTTTGAATTCTACTTAATTCTACAGTTTCAATCTCACCAAATTGAGAGAAATCAACCTCTTTAAGTTCTGGGAATGCAAATCCAAGACCAGTTCCACCAGCTGCAACAGCAGGTTTATTTAACTGCTCTTTTACATAAGCTTTAACATCATCTTTAAGGATTCTTCCTTTTCTACCACTACCTTTAACAAAACCTAAATCTACACCAAACTCTCTAGCTAATCTTCTAACAGAAGGTGAAGCGTAAACTTTTTTAGATTTTTCTTGAAGTACAGTTGAACTCTCAGCTGTTACACTAGCTGCTGCTGCTTGAACAGTTGCTGGTTCTTTTTCTTCTCTCTTTTCAGGTGCAGCAACTGGTGCAGCTTTTGCAGGAGTTGGTACTTTACTTTCCATAACAACAGTTTTAACCATCTTAGCAATTAAATCACCACTATTTACTTTATCTCCCACTTTAACAAACAGTTCTAAAATCTCACCAGCAAATGGTGCAGGAACATCCATAGATGCTTTTTCTGTTTCAAGAGTGATTAAACCATCGTCAAGCTCAACTGTATCTCCAACAGAAACCATAACATCGATTAAATCTACATCTTTATCAGCACCTAAATCTGGGATATAAACCTCTTCAACCACTGAACAAATAGTTTGTTCATTTACAAATTGACAAGAGATTTCAGCACCTGAAGCAGAAATTGCTTTTAGTTCATCTTCTGCTGATTTTAAATCCATTGGTTCTGAAGAATTAGCAGATTCAGTTGTAGGTGCAGAAGTAGTTGGAGCTGGAGTTTCTGCTTTTGCAGGTTTAGCAGCTGGTGCTTCTTCAGAAGTACCCTCTTCTTCAACTTCAACTCTAGCAATTAAATCACCACTATTTACTTTATCACCAACATTAACAAGAATCTCTTTAATAACTCCACCATGAGTTGTTGGAACATCCATAGATGCTTTTTCAGTTTCAAGTGTGATTAATCCATCTTCCTCTTCAACTGTATCACCAACAGCAACCATAATATCAATTAAATCAACGTCTTTATCAGCTCCTAAATCAGGAATAAAAATATCTACAATTTTACTCATCTTTTACCCCTTACGCTTTTAATGGATTGATTTTTTCTGGATCAATATTATATTTTTTCATTGCATCAACTAATACAGATTTTTCAATCTTACCTTTTTTAGCTAATTGAGCTAAAGTAGTAAATACAATAAAGTCAGTATCAACTTCAAAGAACGATCTTAAGTTTGCTCTAGAATCAGATCTTCCAAAACCATCAGTACCAAGTGCTTTAAAGTCACCTTTTACAAATGGAGCTAATTGCTCAGAGTATGCTTTAATATAATCAGTTGCAGAGATAATAATTGTGTCTTCATCACTATCAAGTGCAGTTTGGATATATGGTACTTTATCCTCTTCATCAATATGTAATAAGTTGTATCTTTCTGTCTCTTGTGCTTCTCTTGCTAACTCATTGTATGAAGTTACAGAGTAAAGCTCAGAAGCAATTCCATATTCACTAGCTAAAACTTCAGATGCCACTCTAACTTGCTCTAAAATAGAACCAGAACCAAGTAATTTAACTTTATAGCTGTTTTTAGCTTCTACATCTTTAAGTTTATAAATACCTTTTAAGATACCTTCTTGTGCACCTTCTGGCATAGCTGGTTGTTTATAGTTTTCATTTAATGTTGTAAGATAGAAGAATACATTTTCTTGTTTCTCTCCATACATTCTTTCAATACCATTTTGAACGATAACTGCAACTTCATATCCATAAGTAGGGTCATAAGTAACACAATTTGGAATTGTATTTGCAATAACATGTGAATGTCCATCTTCGTGTTGTAAACCTTCACCATTAAGTGTAGTTCTACCTGAAGTACCACCAACTAAGAAACCTCTTGCCATTTGGTCACCTGCTGCCCAACAAATATCTCCAGTTCTTTGGAATCCAAACATAGAATAGAAAATATAGAATGGAATCATAGGACAATCATTGATTGAGTAAGATGTTGCTGCTGCAACCCAAGAACCCATTGCACCTAACTCATTAATACCTTCTTGAAGTACTTGTCCTTTCTTATCCTCTTTATAGTATGCAACTTGATCTTTATCTTGAGGAATATATTTTTGCCCTTCTGATGAATAGATACCAAGTTGTCTAAACATACCTTCCATACCAAATGTTCTAGCTTCATCCGGAACAATAGGAACAATTTGTTTTCCAATTTTTTTATCTTTTACTAAGATATTTAATACTCTTACAAATGCCATAGTAGTAGAGATTTCTCTCTCACCACTTCCTTGTAATACAGCATCAAATTTATCTATTGAAGGAATCTCTAAAGCAGTTGAAAATTTTTCTCTTCTTTGTGGTACTACACCACCAAGTTCTGCTCTTCTTTCTTTCATATATTTCATTTCAGTAGAATCTTCTGCTGGTCTATAGTATTTTAAGTTTTCTACATCTTCATCAGAAATAGGAATGTCAAATCTATCTCTAAATTGTCTTAATACAGATGTATCTACTTTTTTAACACCATGTGCAATATTTTTACCTTCAGCTGCTTCACCCATACCATAACCTTTTACAGTTTTAGCAAGGATTACAGATGGTTTACCTTTAGTTTCATTTGCTTTTTTGTATGCAGCATAAACTTTAACTGGATCATGTCCACCTCTATTTAATCTCCAAATTTCATCATCACTCATATTCTCTACAAGTTTTGCAGTTTCTGGATGTTTATTAAAGAAGTGTTCTCTTGTATAAGCTCCACCTTTTTGTTTGAAGTTTTGGTACTCACCATCAACAGTTTCATCCATAAGTTGTTTTAACTTACCAGATTTATCTTTATCTAATAGAGCATCCCAGTGTCTACCCCAGATAACTTTGATAACTTCCCATCCAGCACCTCTAAATTGTCCTTCAAGTTCTTGGATGATTTTACCATTTCCTCTTACTGGACCATCAAGTCTTTGTAAGTTACAGTTAATAACAAATACTAAGTTATCTAAACCTTCTCTACCAGCTAATCCAATTGCCCCTAAAGATTCTGGTTCGTCACACTCACCATCTCCCATATAACAATATACTTTTTGTTCAGAACAATCTTTAATACCTCTATCTGTTAAGTATTTTAAAAATCTAGCTTGATAAATAGCTTGTATTGGTCCAAGCCCCATAGATACAGTTGGGAATTGCCAATAATTAGGCATCAATTTTGGGTGTGGATATGAAGATAAACCATCAGCGAATGCTTCTTGTCTAAAATTATCCATTTGTTCTTCAGTAAATCTTCCTTCAACAAAAGATCTTGCATATATACCTGGAGATATATGTCCTTGATAAAACACTAAATCCCCACCATCTTTTTCATTTGGTGCTTTAAAAAAGTGGTTAAATGCAACATCATATAAAGTAGCAGAAGATTGGAAAGATGCAATATGTCCTCCAAGTTCAAGATTCTTTTTAGAAGCTCTTAAAACCATTGCTTGCGCATTCCATCTAATAATAGATCTAATTTTTCGCTCAAGATCTCTGTCACCTGGCATTTTAGGTTCTTGGTCAACAGGGATAGTATTAAGATATGAAGTGTTAGCACTATGTGGTATATCTGCTCCATTTCTTCTAGCATTATCAATTAGTTGGTCTAATAAGAAATGAGCTCTTTGGCTCCCTTCCTCTTTAATAACTGCCTCTAAAGCATCAAGCCACTCTTGCGTTTCCTGAGGGTCGATGTCGTTTAAGTTTAATTCTGACATTCACAATTCCTTATAAAAGATTTTAATAAAATTCGCATCTTATTCTTACAATAATGAGTGAACATATGTTCATTATGTAAAAATTATGTATCATTAGATACCAATTTATCGAATTATGAACATATGATACTTTGTTTAACTTAATTTTTTTTTATTTTTAAAATTATGTCTATTTTATAAGTTTTATTCTATAAAAATGAAATTATAATGAAAAAATAGTGACAAATTTCAGTTATTTTATTTATATGACACACTTTATAAAAATAAGATTTTTTTATAATAAAAAGGTATAAAGCATTGATTAATGAACACACTAAATTTAGAGTAATTATATCAGAAAAAAATTCATCAAAAGTTAACATGGCTACAGATGAAGCATTGTTATTATCATTAAAAGATAATGATTTACCAATATTAAGACTTTACACATGGGATGAAAATAGCGTAACTATTGGTATTTCACAAAAAGTTGAAAACTATGATTTTAATAATATTGCAAAAAGAATAACTGGTGGTGGTGTACTGTTTCATGGACATGATGTATCTTATTCTTTAATACTTCCAGTAAACCTTTTAAAGGGTTTTAATATAAAAGAATCTTATGAAAAGATATGTCTTTTTATACTTGATTTTTATAAAAAACTAGGTTTAGAAGTGTGTTATGCAAAGGATAACTTGAATATACAACTATCTAAAAGTGAGTACTGTCAAGTTGGGTTTGAAGCATATGATATATTAGTAAATGGACAAAAAATTGGTGGAAATGCACAAAGAAGAACAAAAAAAGCTATATTTCAACATGGTTCAATTCCAGTTACTAGTGTGAAAAAAGGTAACACAATTGACAATAAGATTGGAATATCACTTGAAGATATTGGAAAAAATATTGATTTTGAAACAGTACAAAACAAATTAACTCAATCTTTTGAAGATACATTTAATGTAGAATTAGAATTTACACAATTAACAAAAGAGGAAGAGAATTTAAAAAATAATTTATTAAAGGAAAAATATGACAATGGCAGTAAATGAAACAAAAAAAACAGTTAATTTCAAAAAACCAGAATGGCTAAGAAAAAAACTTGTTCCAACTGCACAAAAAGAGATGGAAAACTTATTAGGTGAACATGGATTACATACTATTTGTCAAGAAGCAAAATGTCCAAATATTAGTGAGTGTTACTCAAAAAGAAATGCAACATTTTTAATCTTAGGAAATATCTGTACAAGAAGATGTACTTATTGTAATGTTCATACAGGAAAACCAACAGAAGTTGATTTAGCTGAGATTGATGGGGTTACAACTTCTGTATTAAAATTAGGATTAAAATTTGTAGTTATTACAAGTCCAGCAAGAGACGATTTAGAAGATGGTGGCGCAGAACAATTTTATAGAGTTACACAAAATATTTTAGAAAAGTCTCCTGGAACACAAGTTGAGATTTTAATTCCTGATTTTAAAGGTAAAGTTGAATCTCTACAAAGAGTTGTAGATAGCGGCGCAGTTATTATTGGGCATAACGTAGAGACAGTTCCATCTTTATATCATATTAGAAGAAACTCTACATACAAAAGAAGTCTAGAAGTTCTTAGAAAACTAAAAGAATTAGGTGGAGAAAAAGTTAAAACAAAATCAGCACTTATGGTTGGACTTGGTGAAACAGAAGAAGAGATGATTCAAGTTTTTAAAGACTTACTTGAAGTTGGATGTAAATTTTTAAGTATTGGGCAATACCTAGCACCTTCAGGAGATTATGAAAAAGTAAAAGAGTTTGTAAAACCTGAACAATTTGAGAGATACAAAAAAATAGCTTTAGATATGGGATTTGATTTTGTTCACTCTACTCCATATGCAAGAAGTTCTTATATGGCCCATGAATATTTAGCTAATCAAAAAGGAAGTCTTTAAGACTTTCTTTATAGATTATGATACCCTTTTGATATTTTAAGCATTTCATTTCCATATTTATGAAGTTTTTCTTCATCTAATCTAACAGACAAGCCAGAAATACCTACAGCACCAATAAATTTATTTTGTTTATTAAAATATGGTACGGCAACAGATTTTAAACCAAATTCATGTTCTTCATCTCCTATAGCATAACCATTTTCTTTTACATCTTCTAACTCTTTTTCAAGTTTTGAAACAGTTGTAATAGTATTTGAAGTAAATTTTGTCAAAGTAAGTGAAGTGATATCTACTTCATTTGAAAAAGCCATAATCACTTTCCCAAAGGCATTTGAATGTAAAGGTGCATGTAAACCAATTGAATCTCTAGTTTTTATTACCCTATTTGATTTATCAATTTGATTTAAATATAGGGTTGAATTATTATCTAGTATTCCTAAGTATGAAGCCTCATCTGTTAAGTAAAAGATTTCATCAAGTAAAGAAACTGTTCTTTCAACAATTTTTTCTCTATCATCTTTATTTACAATTTTTCTAAGAATATCACTTAAAATTATCTCTTTTGAATCCCCTTTATACTCTATAAAGTCTTCATTCATAAGTGTTGTTATAAGTCTTGACATTGTACTTTTATCAATATTTAATTTTTGGCATAAAACATTTGCTGTAATAGGTTTATTACAACTCATAATCTCTTTTAATACTTGAAGCCCTTTAGTAAACGATTTATTTTTACTTGGTTGCACTTTTTATTATTCTTTCGTTATTAGATTTTTTATATATTAACATCTTTTATATAAATAAATTTGTACTAAATCTATACTACATTGTTACAAAATCTGCAAAATGTGTAAAAAGTAACCACAAATTTAAAAGATTTTTTTTTATATTCTAAGATAATTTTACTAATTTTTCTCACAATGTGAAACTATCATATTCTCACTTTAAAAAAGCTCGATTTTATCGTATCTATAAGGCTTTATAAAATAAAACTTAATTATAAAATTAATAAATAAATTTCTATTTCAACTTATTTTTTCTATGGATTAATTCCCCTATCAGAATCATTAATCTGTAAAAATTAATAAAAAATAAAAAGAAAAAGAGGAAATAATTATGAGTTCATCTTTCATAGATTTATCAAAATTAACCGCTAATGATGACTTAAAACCAGTACTTGGAGGAAAATGGCCAGGTATTCAGATTTATTATCCACCAATTAAGTTTAATCCACTTGATGGGACATATGAAACTATGGAACAAGCTAAGTATAGATTACAGAAGCATGCTTATAAAACAAAAGCACATACAGTTTTATTTGACTTAGAAGATGGTTGTAGAATGAAGGAGATGTCGAGAAAACTTTTAGTTGAAGAGTTACCTAAATTTCCCGAAAGAGATTTTCAAATTGCAGTTAGAATAAATCCATTCAGAACAGCAGAGTATGAAGAAGATTTAAAAATGATTAAAAAAATCCATAAACATATTGATGCAATTGTTTTGGCAAAAGCTGGTGAAGTTTATGGGGATGCAGAGATTAGAGATTTATCTTCTTGGCTAGTATCGATCGGAAGTAATTTACAAATTCAACCAATTATTGAACATCCAAAATCTTTACAAATTGCAGATAAACTTATGAATCACTCAACTGTACAACATGTAGTATTTGGTATCCATGACTTTTCAAAAGCTATGGCGTATAAAATCACACCTGAGGGTTGGATTGAAGAGTTAAAAACTTTTTTCAATATGCTTACAATGGAAGCAAGAGTTAAAGGTAAAGGAGTTATTGGAGGAGTTGAAGTACTTTTAACACCAAACTCATTACCAGATTCATGTGTTGAGAAAAAAGATATTAGAAGATGGCTAGATTTGCATGGTGATGATGCATCTAGACATGTATATTCTCATGCACAAAGAGAAACAGCTATGGGTCTTACAGGAAAACAAGTAATTACTCCAAATCATATTAATATTTGTAAAGTTGCTTTTACTCCAAGTCCAAAAGAGATTGCAAAAGATGTTGATATATTAAATGAAGCGATTAAAACTGATGCCTTATTATCTGGTGCAATTAGATATGAAGGAGAGATGTTAGATCCACCAATGTTTGGTAAATCTTTACAAAATATCTTAAGAGCATATGCCTTAAATAGTTTAAAAGAAGAGGACAAAATATTTGCACTTAAAGTGTTAAATAGAATGCCACTTCATACATTTAAAGAAAACTGGCCTTATGGTCAAATATAATTGAGGGAGTTAAAAATGACTACAAATCTAACTATAGAAGTACCTGAATTTTTAAATATTGGTGTTGCTTGTACATCTTCTCATGTAGGTACACCTAAAGAGAATAATACAGCAATGATTATTGAAGATGATAAATTAGGTACAGATGAAATTACTTATAAAGATTTAGCTGAAAAATCTGACCAAGTATGTAACTTCCTAACATCAATTGGAATTGCTCCAAGGGATAGAGTATTAGTTTGTCTTAAAAACTCGCTTGCTTACCCTATTTCGTTTTTTGGAGCTATAAAAGCAGGGATTATTGCAGTTCCAACTTCAACACTATTAAGTGGTTCAGAAGTTAAGTATTTAGCAGAAGATTCTCAAGCAAGTGCTATTGTATTATCAGCTTCTATGTATGAAAACTTAGTTCCATATTTAGAAAATGTTGATAACCTAAAAACAATTATAGTTGCAGCAACAGATTCAGTAGAGGATTTAAAAAAGCCAAAAGGTATAAATGTATATTCTTTAAATCAGATTTTAAAAGATACAGATAAAACACCAAACCATTATAACTCGAAAGCTGGTGAGCCTGCATATTTAGTTTATACGTCAGGAACAACTGGTTATCCAAAAGGGGTTTTACATTCACATAGATCATTAGTTGGAAGAACTCCAGCAACTGAATATTGGTTTAACTTTAAAGAAAATGACAGAATTATGCACTCTGGTAAATTTAACTGGACTTATGTATTAGGTTCAGCTTTAATGGATCCATTATATAACGGTCACACTGTTATTGCATATGAAGGTGCAAATGATGCTTCAACTTGGATTGATTTAATTAAAAAACACAAATGTACTATCTTTATTGGAGTTCCAACAATCTATAGACAGATTATCCAAAAAACAGATTTTACAATTGATGATTGTCCAAGCTTAAGATATTGTATGAGTGCTGGAGAGCATTTATCAGATGAAATGATTGGTTTATGGAGAGATAGATTTAAGCAAGATATCTTTGAAGCTATTGGTATGAGTGAATGTTCTTATTACATCTCACACTCAATAAATAATCCAATTAGACCTGGAAGTGCTGGATTTGTACAACCTGGACATATTGTTAAACTTCTTAACCCAGAAACTTTAGAAGAAGTTGATGTTGAAGAGGAAGGGATGATTTGTATAGGTATGGATGACCCAGGATTATTCTTAGAATATTGGCAATTAGAAGAGGAAACAGCAAAAGCTAAACATGATGGTTATTTCTTTACTGGTGATTATGCAAAAAGAGATAAAGATGGATATATCTGGTTTATAGGTAGAAAAGATGATATTATCAATACTTTTGGATTTAGAGTATCACCACATGAAATAGAAAGAGTTGTTAAAACTCACGATTTAGTTGCGGATTGTGTTGCTTTTGGACTTGAAATTGGTAAAGATAAAACATTAGTTGCTATTGCAGTTATTGGTCACCAAGAATTAACAAAAGAACAAGAGGAAGAAGTTTTAGCTTATTCTCAAAACAATTTAGCAAAATATAAAGCTCCTAAAATGATTTTTGGATTAAAAGATTATCCAAGAACAAAAAATGGAAAAGTATTAAGAAAACAACTAGTTAAACAATTACATGAACAATATCATGCAAAAGAAACTGGTGAAGAGATCATTGAATATAAAGCAAGAAGATCAATGCTATTTGTACCAGCATACAATAAAAAGTATGTACAAAAATCAAAATCAATTCTAGCTGATTGTGTTGTATTTGATTTAGAAGCTATTTTACAAGAACAAAAAGAGATTGCAAGGGAAGTAATAAGAGAAGTTTACAAAGAAGAGGGTTCTAAATTTGGTGAATCTGAAAGAGTATTAAGAGTAAATACTATTGGTACTGAGGACTTCAAAAAGGATATGGAACTTGCTCGTGAGTTAGATGTTGATGCCATACTATTTGCACTAATAGAAACTCCGGAACAAGTTTTAGAAGCTGAAAAAGCTTTAATGGAAGTAAATCCTAATTTAACTATGATGGTTATGATAGAGACTCCACTTGCTATTTTAAACTCTCCAGAGATTTGTAGAGTTAGTTCTAAACTTGAAGTTGTAGTAGTTGGTTCAAATAAGCTTTCAAATAGACTTCAAATTGATATAAAAAGAGGTTCAAAAGCGATGTTTAATTACCTTGCAAGAATTGCATTATCTGCAAAAGCTTATGGTAAAACAGTTATTGATGGACCACACTATGATGTACACGATGAGTTTGCTTGCGAAGACTCAACAAAAGATGCCTTTAATCTTGGATTTGATGGTAAGGCATTGATTCATCCTGTTCAAGTTGAATATATCAATGATATCTTTACTCCTAAACAAAAAGAGGTTCAAGAGTATGAAGAGATGATTGCAAAATATGAAGAGGCTGAGAAAGATGGTAAAGAGGTAATTCTTTTTAAAGATAAGCTTGTTGATAAATGTAAAATCAAATGGGCTAAAAAGATGATTACACTTTATGAAACATATAAAGCTTTAGGTCAAAACCTATTTGGTAAATAAGGAGAAGAAAGTGTCAAAAATAAATATAGGTAACTTTTTTGAAGACTTTTCAATTGGTCAAGAGATTGTTCATCCACTTCCAAGAACAGTAAGCCAAGGGGATGTATCTTTATACATTGCCTTTACTGGTTCTAGATTTGCCCTACACTCTTCTGATGTAGTAGCAAAAGAGATGGGATATGACAAAAGACCAATTGATGATCTACTAATGTTTCATTTGACATTTGGTAAATCTGTACAAGATATATCTTTAAATGCAATTGCAAACTTAGGATATGCAGAGATTAGTTTTCCAAATCCAGTTTATGTAGGTGACACCGTTTCTATGACATCTACAGTAATTGGATTAAAAGAGAACTCAAATGGTAAAAGTGGAGTTGTATATGTACACTCTATTGGTTTGAATCAAAATAAAGATGAAGTTTTAAACTTCAAAAGATGGGTTATGGTTCATAAAAAAGATAAAACAACATTAACAGGTATTAAAGAGATTCCAACATTTAAAGAATCTACACCTATTAGTGACAATATCAATATGCCAATAGTAAGTATGGTTGATACAGATGCAACTGGTGGTAAATACTTTTTTGAAGATTATGAAAAAGGGGAAAGACTAAATCACCCTGAAGGTATAACAATAGATAATAGTGACCACACTTTAGCAACAAAACTGTATCAAAACAATGCAAAAGTTCACTTCAATGACCATATGATGAAATCTACACCTATGGGTGAAAGGTTGATGTATGGTGGGATTATTATCTCAATTGCAAGGGCAATTTCATTTAATGGTTTACAAAATGCACAATGGATCTATGCAATAAACAGTGGAGCACATTGTAACCCTACTTATGCAGGAGATACAATTTATGCTTATACAGAAGTGATTGATACAATTGACCATAAAAGAGATGATATTGGATTATTAAGATTAAGAACAGTTGCTGTTAAAAATCAAAAATCTAAAGAGATTAGTAATCCAAAAGATGAAGATGGTAAGTACTTAAAAAATATAGTACTTGATTTAGATTACACTGTAATCATTCCAAAAAATAAAACTAAAAAATAAAATTTAATTTAAAGAGAGGAAAATTATTATGACACACCCTAATGAAGCACTATTTGAATCTGGAAAATCTTTACCGATTATTCCTACTTGTGAGCACTTTGCAGGAAGCGAAAAACTTATCAAAAAAGGTTTTGATATGCAAAGAAAACTTGGACCTGTTTTTGATATTACTTGTGATTGTGAGGATGGAGCAGAAACTGGTAAAGAGGTTGAACATGCCCAAATGATTGTTAGAGTTGTAAACTCAGAAGAGAATCCATATGGTATGGCTGGTACAAGAATACACGATTTTTCTCATCCAGATTGGAGACAAGATGTTGATATCTTAGTTCCAGGTGCTGGTGAAAAATTAGCATATATCACATTACCAAAATCAACTTCTTATGAAGATGTTAAAACTCAAATTGAATATATTCAAGAGGTTGCTAAAAAAGCAGGAATTAGTAGAGAGATTCCAATTCATATCTTAATTGAAACTCATGGGGCATTACAAGATGTAGAGAAAATTGCTACATTACCATGGTTACAAGTTTTAGATTTTGGTTTAATGGACTTTGTTTCAGGTTACCAAGGAGCAATTCCAGCAATTAACATGAGAAGTCCAGGACAATTTGATCATAGATTAATTGGTGCAGCAAAAGCAAAAGTTTGTCAAGCAGCAATTCAAAACCATGTTATTCCTTGTCATAATGTAACATTAGACCTTAAAAATCCTTACCAAACTTATAAAGATGCCCAAAGAGCTAGAAATGAGTTTGGATTTATGAGAATGTGGTCAATTTACCCAACACAAGTACAGGCAATTGTTGATGCAATGAAACCAGACTTTACTGAGTTAGAAGCGGCACAAAATATCTTACTTGCTGCTCAAGATGCAGAATGGGGACCAATTCAGTATGATGGAGAGCTACATGATAGAGCTACATACAGATATTTTTGGGAATTAGTTCAAAGAGCAAAATTCTCTGGTGCAAAACTGTTAGATGAAACAGAAAAAAGATTTTTTTCTTAGTTTAAAATCTTAAGTTTTATTTTTGCAAGAGAGGAGTATGCTTCTCTCTTGAAAAAAGTAAAAGGAGAAAAGATGAAATATACATTACTTATGCTCGTCGTCCACTACAGTGAGAAGAGTTTATTCCGCGGTAGATTTTTATAGACAATATAGCTTAACTACACAATAAACTTCAAAAAAATTCTCACTCAAATAAATAATCACACTAAAATAAAAAAACTTATTGTCAAAATTATTTATAATTAAAGGCAAATATAATGGAAAAATATAATATTAATACAGATGAATTAAAAGATTATTTAGGATTTGGTGTTGCAGGAAACTTTGCAGGACACCTTGGTGAAGCGGGAGAAGCAGACGAATTTTCAGTTATTCAAACTACAGAACAAAATGCACCAAAAGGATTATTTCCTTTTTATATTCCTGAAGATAATTCACATTTAGGAAACTTACCCTATTCTACAGATAAAATAAACTATAACAATTTAGAAAAATTACAAGTTGAAGCTGAAGTTGCTCTACTTTGTGATTTTGTATATGAAGATGGAAAACTAATTGATTTAATTCCAAAATATTTTGGGGCGTTCAATGATTGTTCAAGTAGAGTTCAAGATGGTAAAAAATTAAGTACAAAAAAGAATTGGGGGAAAAACTCAAAAGGGATTTCTCCTGATTTTATAAAAATTGATGATTTTACAGAAAAAGGTATCCTAAGTAAATACCATATAGCTTCATTTATTAGAAGAGATGGTGTATTAAAAAACTATGGTGCAATTAGTGCAGTTAAATCATACTCATATTTTTTTGGACAATTAAAAAATTGGATGATTGAACAATTTAATAATCAACCAGATATGGGACCACTTGAGGGCTTGCCACAATATTTAGAAAATTTAACTAATTATAAAGGCTTGTTAATAGCTGCTGGTGCAACCGCATATGCTGATTTTGGTAAACACCACTTTTTAAAACAAGGTGACGAAATCTTTGTTTATGTATATGATGCACACTTTCACTCTTTTGAAGATATAAAAAAAGATATGTCAGGAGTTGATATTCATCTATCAAAATGCAGTAAATTACATCAAATAGTTGAATAAGCAACTATTATAAAACTAGAAAAAGTATTAAAATAACTAATAATTGAAACCATTCAGATACTATTTAATGATATAATAACAATATTTAAACTAGGAGATAGTGATGAAAAGTTCAAGTTTTGGCAATAAGTTATTAATAAGAATATTAGGGGCAACAACTATAGTATTTATTGTTACTATATTTTTTATCTCTAAATATTCTTATGAAACTGCTCAAGAGGGTGCAAAATCTTATGTAAAAGAGATGGCTAATAGTTACGCTACAGAAATTCAAGGAAATATGAATTTGTCTGTATCTGTTGTTAAAACATTGTGGTCTAAATATCAAGAAGCTATAAATCATGGAAAGAAACTTGATGAAAAAGAAACAATTGCTTTACTGACTTCTATCTTAAAAGACAATGACCAATTATTAGGTCTTTGGTGGACTATGAAAGATAGTACAATCCTTTTTGATAAAAAAGCTGAAAATACTACTAACCCAGATAATTGGTATGATAAATCAGGTGATTTCAATCCTTATGTGACACGTTCAAAAGATGGAATTATTGTACAAACAGGTTCCACTTATAATGAAGAAAATGGTTGGATAAAAGGTCCTAAAGAAGCGAATAAAGAGTTTATTACTGCTCCTTATATTTATCCAATAGCAGGAGTTGATACATTAATGAATACAGTTGCTATTCCATTATATAAAGATGGAAAGTATGCTGGTGTTATTGGTGCAGAAATTGCCTTAGATACATTTGGGAAGCTAGCAAAATCTATTAAAGTTTATGATCATGGATATGCTTTTATAGTAGATAACTATGGGACTGTTGTTGGACATCCTGATAAAAAACTAATTTCAAAAAAAGTATCTGAAATAACTAAAAATGATAAAGAGTATATGAATGCTTTAGAGAGTGTTAAAAAACTAAAAGATTATACATTTGTAAAAAAATCATATACTACAGGTTTAGAAACATATAATTATGTTAAACCTTTTAAAATTAATAAGGCTGACGTAAATTGGTCTATTTTTATAAATGCACCCGTTGATGAATATTTATCATTAGCAAATTTCATTAGAAACTTTTCTATAATAGCTGCTATTTTAGGTATTTTAATTGTTGGGATAACGATATTTTTAAGTGTTAAACAGCTTAAATCAAATCTTACAGTTATTACAGATGGTCTAAAATCATTCTTTTTATATCTTAATAAAGAGTCTAATACAACAAAACAAATTGATTTAATATCAAATGATGAATTTGGTCAAATGGCAAAAAATATAAATGACAATATTGTCAAAATATCAAAAAGTATAGATGAAGATAATCATCTTATTGAAAATGTTAAAAATGTTGTAAATGATGTAAGTAAAGGTTATTTGGAAAAAAGAATCAGTGAACATACATCAACAGATTCATTAAATGAATTAAAAAAATTGTTAAATGATATGCTAGATAATTTAGAATCATTAGTTGGTAAAGATATCAATAAAATAAGTGAAGTATTAAGTAAATATACACAAAGAGATTTCACAGCCAAACTAAATAAAGAGACTTCAGGTAAAATTGGTCAAGAATTAATTGAAATGAACAATATGATGACTCAAATGTTACAAGATAGTCAAAGAGATGGTGTAAATCTTCAAAAAAGTTCAGATGAATTAACTCAAAATGTTCAAACATTAAGTAAAAATGCAACTTCGCAAGCTGCTTCATTAGAAGAGACTGCTGCTTCAATTGATGAAATTACAGGAAATATTCAACAAACAAGTGTAAAAGCTCAAGAGATGTTAAATATATCAAATGAAACTAAAGAATCAGCTCAAACAGGTAAAAACTTAGCAAACGATACTGTTAAAGCAATGGATGAGATAAATGAAACTGTAATTAATATCAACGAAGCTATTTCAGTTATTGATCAAATTGCCTTCCAAACAAATATTTTATCACTAAACGCAGCTGTTGAGGCAGCCACTGCAGGTGAAGCAGGAAAAGGATTTGCAGTAGTTGCACAAGAAGTAAGAAACCTTGCAGCTAGATCAGCTGAAGCAGCTAAAGAGATTAAAGATTTAGTTGAAAATGCAACAACAAGAGCAAATAATGGTAAAGTAATTAGTACTAAAATGATTGAAGGTTTTAGTAGTCTTGAAGAAAAAATTTCAAGTACAAATAATCTGATTGATGATGTATCAAATGCAGCAAAAGAACAAAATCTAGGTATGACACAAATTGCAGATGCTATGAATCAATTAGATAAATTTACTCAAGAAAATGCTGCAATTGCAGACCAAACAAATGATATTGCAAAAGGAACTAACAATATTGCTTTAGATGTTGTAAAAAATGTTGAAATCAATGAGTTTGATGGAAAAAATAGTTAAAAAGTAGAAGCTATAAGCTTCTCTTTTAACTTATGAAGCCTTTTGTGCTAGAATAAATTCTTTATATTTTTTTGCAGTATTATAACTTATTTGAGCTGTTTTAGCTACGCTATATACTGTTATATCTCTATTTTCTAATCTTAAAACATTTACTGCATTTACAACAGCATTTTTACTTTTTTTTCTTTTTACATTATTTGCTTTTACTGTTGCTTTTATTTTCTTTTTTGTACAAGATAATACTGATTTTTTAAACTCTTCATTAACTCGGTTATATAAAGTTATATCATTTTGAAGTAATATTTTTTGTATTGCATTAAATTCATTATCTGTAATCGTAATTCTCATAATTCCCCTATTTTTCGTTTTTGAGCTCGTAATTATATATAAAAAAACTTAAAAAAAACTTTCAATATGTTATAACAATTTGAGACAATATAAAGATAAAAAAAGTCTTGCAAAAATGCAAGACTTTTTTATAAAGTTAAAAATTATAAATCAATCATTGCTTTAAAAAATGCTCCACTTCTACCAACATTATCCACATGAACATGAGATCTTTCATCTAATCTTCCATCTTCAATAAATTGTTTTTTTATCTCTAAAATAATTGGTGTTGTTTTACCTGGCAATTCAACCTCTTTATAAAACTCACAAAACAATGCAGTTTGTGTTGAAGTAATCATTGGTGGAAAATCATCTAAAGGCTTTTGAACATCAATTTCATAAGCTTTAATCTCACTCTCCTCTTTCATCAATGGCATTGCACAATTTTTAACATCATCACAATTATCTTTATTTACAAAACAAATAGTTGCTTTTTTATGTTTTCTAATATTAAAAAGTGTATCTTTTGGGCTTCCATCATCTTTTTTACCAATAGATACAATTACAACAGGTGGATTTGATGATAAAGGTACAAAATAAGAAAATGGTGCAGCATTAATTACTCCATCATCTTCTGTTATAATCCATGCAATTGGTCTAGGTACAACAGTATCGGACATAATTTTATATCTGTTTAAATCGTTTACATCAGCATAATCAAGTATCATAAATTCCCTTTTTTTAATGAATATATTATAAAAATCTGTTAAATAAAAGCTTAAAATGTAACCCTTAGGAAATTTAATTTTAAATAAAATTAGTTATAATTTTTATAAAAAGGTTATTTGTGAATAAAATAATAGAGATTTTTAAAGAGATTACTACTATTCCTAGATGTAGTGGAACTCATCAACCATTTATTGAATATATCAAAAATTATGCTAAAAAATATAATTATATCTGCCTTGTAGACAACTACAATAATATATTATGTAAAAAAGAAAATTCAAAAGCAAAACTATGTATTCAAAATCACTACGATATAGTGTGTTTAAAAGATAATTGCATACCAACAATAGTAGAAGAAGATGGTTTCTTTAAAGCAAAAGAATCAACTCTTGGAGCAGACAATGGAATTGGTTGTTCATATATGCTTTGGTTAATGTCTGAAGGTTATGATTGTGAGTACTTATTTACTTCAGATGAAGAGATAGGACTTATTGGTGCGAACCATTTAGAGTTAGAATTAAATGCTTCATATATGCTAAATATTGATAGTGAAGAGGAAGGTGAAATCTGTATAGGTTGTGCTGGAGGAGTTGATATTTTTGCAAAAAATAGCTCTAAAACAATTATTGAAAATACAGAAAATTATGAACTTTATGAGATAGAAATATCAAAGCTTCCAGGTGGTCATAGTGGAGTTGATATTCACAAAAATGTTCCAAATGGGATTAAATTAATAGCTGAATTTGTAAAAGAAAACAAGGGTTTATTGTTAGACATAAACGGTGGTGAGAGAATCAATTCAATTCCTGTAAATGTTAAAGCAATAATAGCCTTTAAGAATTATCCATCAATAAAAGTACATGATAATATTTGTATAAGTAAAATTGAGACAAAAAGTGAACATTTGAATATTTGGAATAGTAATATTACTAATTTTATTTATACATTTGCTAATGGTGTTAGAGGTTTTGATAAAGATTTAGATGTTGTTTTAAATTCAATAAATTTAGCTAAAATCACTACAAATGTTGATGATATTGAGATAGAATTAAGTGCAAGATCAATGTCAAATTTTGAATTAGAAAAAATCAAAAAAGAAACAAAAGTTTTATTAGAATCTTTTGGTTTTGAAGTTAAAACAGCAGGTAAATATCCTGCATGGAAACCAGACATAAATGAGTTTACAAATCAAGTTTTAAACATATATAAAAAATATGATGATGGTGCAAGTTTAGAAGCAATTCATGCTGGGCTTGAATGTGCAATTTTTAAAGATAAATTTCCTAATATGAAAATCGCCTCTATTGGACCAAATATTTTTAATCCCCACTCTACTAGAGAAAAAGTTGAAATAGAATCAATAAATAAACTTTCTAAAATAGTAAAAGAGATAGTAGATTCTATATAGGTAAAAAATGAATATATTTAAAGTTAAAGATAATTGGGAATATTTTAATTTAGATAATAAAATAAAAGAGATAAATCTTTTTTTTACTGAAAATAAAAACAAAGCTAATATTATCTTTGATTTTAAAGAATTAAAAAATATTGATTCATCAGGAATAATTCTAATAATAAAATATTTAGTTTTATTTGAAAAAAATAGTATTGAAACAACTATACAAAATATTAGTGATAAACATAAAAAAATGTTAGAACTATACAAAGGAAATTATGTACATAAAGATTCTATTATAGAAAAAGAACCCTCTTTTATTCAAAATATTGGAAAAGAGGTTTTTGATTCTACAAGTACTTTTAAAAAATTTCTTTATTTTATTGGAAAACTTTGTGTTTACTTTTTTTATCTTTTACTTCATCCTTCAAAATTTAGATTTAAATCTATAATTAACCAAATTGAAGTAGCAGCAATACCTATTTTACCTATTATAGCTTTAGCACTTTTTCTAGTAGGTTTTGTAACTGCTTATCAAGGAGCAGATCAACTAAATAGATTTGGAGCAGCAATCATTGTAATTGAGATGTCAACAATGTCTATGTTTAGAGAAATTGCTCCTTTTTTAGCAGCAGTAGTTATAGCAGGTAGAAGTGGCTCTTCTTATACAGCTCAAATTGGAACTATGAAAATTACTGAAGAGATAAGTGCAATGCGTACAATGGGTTTTGATATTGATATATTTTTAATAATTCCTAGAATCATTGCACTAATTATTGTATTACCTCTAATAGTATTTTTTGCGGATATGGCTTCATTGTTAGGGGAGATGATTATAGTTAAATATCATCTAGGTATTTCATATACACAATTTATCAATAGAATTTATGAATATGTTGAGATTAGACATATTATGTTAGGTATTCTAAAAGCACCCCTTTTTGGTATACTAATTGCAGTAATTGGTTGCTATAGAGGATTACAAGTAAAAAGTGGTACTGATATTGGTAAATATACAACAAAAGCTGTTGTTGATTCAATCTTCTGGCTAATCATTGTTAATGCACTTATATCATTGCTATCAATTGAGTTAGGATTTTAAGTGATAAAAGTAAGAAATATCTCAACAGCATTTGATAAAAAAATAGTTCACGACAATATCTCATTTGATATAAAAAAAGGTGAAATTTTTGGAATACTTGGAGGAAGTGGTAGTGGTAAAAGTGTACTTCTTCGTCAAATTATTATGTTAGATGAGATTCAAAGTGGCACGATAGAGATTTTTGGGAAAAATATAAATAGTTTAAATATGAAGCAAAGACATAATGTAAAAAAAGATTGGGGTGTACTTTTTCAGTTCGGTGCCCTATTCTCTTCTTTAACTGTACTTGAAAATATAGGTATTATGTTAAAAGAAAATACAAATTTTTCACAAGATCTAATAGATGATATAGCATATACAAAATTAAATATGGTGGGATTAGACCCAAGTGTTGGAAAACTTTATCCTGAAGAGTTAAGTGGAGGTATGAAAAAAAGAGTTGCACTAGCAAGAGCTTTAGCACTTGATCCTAAAATACTTTTTTTAGATGAACCAACTTCAGGTTTAGACCCAGCTAGTGCAAAAGCATTTGATACTTTAATTGCACAATTAAGAGATATGTTAGATTTAACTGTAGTAATAATTACCCATGAATTAAATACAATAAAAAATGTTTTAGATAGATTTTTAATAATCTCAAATACAAAACTAGCCATAACTGGAACATATGAAGAAGCTAAAAATGCAAATAATCCAGTTATAAATAAATTTTTAAAATTATAAAGAAGGAACCCCTTGGAAAATAAAGCTAAATATACTACTGTCGGACTTTTTGTTTTAACTTTTTCTGTTGCAATGGTTGCATTTGTACTTTGGCTTGCCAGATATGATGTTGATGAAATAACTGCAAGAGAATATAGAATCTATAGTGCAAACTCAGTTGCTGGATTAAATAAAAACTCTATAATTCAATATAAGGGCTTAAATATTGGTACAGTAAAAGATATTAGAGTAAATCCAAAAAATCTAGAAGAGATAGAGATTATACTTAAAATCACTCAACCTCAGTTAATAAAAGTTGATAGTTTTGCTATCATTGAATCACAAGGTGTAACAGGGAATAAACTTATAGAGATAAGTGGAGGTAGTCAAGATTCTGAGATTTTAGAACAAAATAAAGAACTTAACTATACAAAAATACCATTAAAAAAATCATTCTTAGATAAAATAACTTCAAGTGCAGGAAATATTACATCAAATGTTGAAACACTTTTAAAAAGAATTGAATTATTACTAAACGATAAAAATATAAAAAATATCGAAAATATTTTAAGTAACAGTAGTGACTCTACAAAAAATTTAAATATATTATTAAATAAAGCTAATAAACTAGTTGAAACCTCTCTTCCTAAAACATTAAATAATATTGATAAGATGACAAATAGTATTGATGATGTAGTAAAAAAAGATATATCAAATGTTGCTAAAGAGGTTGATATTTTAGCTAAAAATTTCAATTCTATTAGTTCAGACATTAAAATAATTATAAATGAAGATGTTAGGTTTTTATTAGAAGATTTAAGAAAAACTGCTAAATCTTCTCAAAATATTGACGAAGTATTAAATAAACTAGAAAACACTATTGAAAAAATCGATTCTACAATTGAAGATTTCAATGAAAATGGTGGAAATATGATATTTAATACAAGAGAGATTCCATATGGTCCAGGAGAAAAAAATGATTAAATCTACTATATTAGTTCTGTTTACTATTTTCCTATTAAGTGGTTGCCTATCAGTAACTAAAGAACTACCTTCATATAATACATATAATTTAAATGTAAATGAACAAAATGTAAAAGCTACAAAATATTTCGATAAAAGTATTAATGTCTTAGAGCCTAAAACTATTACTAGTTATAATTCAAAAAATATCTTATATTCAAAAGATAATTTAGAATACGATAAATATGCTATAAATAAATGGATGGATAGACCAACTAAAATGTTGCAAAAACAAATCTCTAAATATCTTACACTAACAAAAGATTACAAATATATCAGTACTTCAAATTTAAAAATTGAAAGTGATTATAATTTAATTACTCAATTAGTAGATTTTAATCAATTATTTGAACAAAATAAATCATTTGCTAAATTTACTATTCGAGTCTACTTAGTAAATAACAAAACTGAAAAAGTGTATTTTAAAAATTTTTCATATAAAAAACAATGTACAACAAATAATGCATTAGGATTTGTAAAAACTATAGAAGAGATTACAAATATCTTTTATATTGACTTAAATAATTTTATTATTTCATCTATACAGTAGTTTTTATATATTTTTTCTATAAAATAATTACATATAAATATATAATAATTTATTTAGGAAGTTAATGAAAAATTCAAATGAAAAACTCATTCTTTTAATTATTAAATATACACCACCATTTTTTATAATACTTCTGTCTATTGTAATCACTATTATATTATTTGAAAATACTAAAAATGTTTTTAAAAAAGAAAAGGAAATAACACAAAAACAATTTATTGAAAACAATAAAAAGGTTATAAAAAATGATGTTAATCATTTATATGATTTTATAAAAAAAGAGCAAGCATTAACTGAACAAAAACTAAAAGAAAATCTTAAAGAACGAATAAACGAAGCTTATTCTATTGTAATGAATATTTATAAAGAAAATAAACATCTAGGTAAAAAAAGAGTAACTAAACTGATAAAAGATGCTCTTAGAGAGATAAGATTTAATAATGGTAGAGGGTATTTCTTTATCTATTCTTTTGATTATGAATGTATCTTATTACCAATAAATAGAAAACTAGAAGGAACAAATTTTTATAATTTTCAAGATTCAAAAGGTTTATATTTAACAAGAGAAATCATCAAGAGAATAAAAAATCAAAATGAAGCATTTTTAACTTGGTCATACCATAAACCAGATGATATGGAAAAACAATATAAAAAACTAGGTTTTAATAAATACTTTGAACCCTATAAATGGTTTATTGGTACTGGTGAATATGTTGATGAGTTTGAAAATGATTTAAAAGAAAAGATATTAAAATATATAAAAAACTACAACTTTACGAATAATGAATATTTTTTTGTAATCAATTATGAAGGGAAATACCTTAACCATATAGATGAAGATTTAATAGGTACAAACGCTTATGAAATAGGTAATACAAAATCAAAAGATATAAACAAGATAATTAATGCATCAAGAAATAACTCTTCAAACTTTGTTTCTTATATACAATTAAAAAGTCCTTATAAAAATACTCCTACAAAAAAAACTAGCTATGTAAAAGGTCTAGATAATTGGAATTGGGTAATAGGAAAAGGTTTCTATGAAAATGAAGTTAATAAGATTATAAAAGAGGAAGAAAACTTAATCAATAAACGATTGAGAGACAATCTAAAGCAGCTTATATTATTTACAATTGTTTTAACTATAATTTTACTTATTATCTCTTTTTATATGTCAAAATTTTTAAAGAAACAATTTAGAAATTACCAACATCAAATTGAAGATAATTTAAAAGAATTAACTAAACAACAAGAGATATTAGCACAACAATCAAAACTTGCAGCAATTGGTACAATGATTGGTAATATAGCCCACCAATGGAGACAACCTTTATCTCTTATCTCTACAATTGCTACAGGCACAAAATTAAAAAAAGAGATGAATTCTCTTGATGATAAAGAATTAGAAGAAGGTTTAGAAACAATAAACCAAACAACCCAATATCTATCAAAAACTATAGATGACTTTAGAAATTTTTTTAATTCTAATAAAATAAAAAAAGACTTCTCTATAAAAGAAGCCTTTGAAAACTGCTTTAATCTAATTAATGTTCAATTTAAAAACCATAACATTGAAATCACTAAAAATATAACTGATACTACTATTTTCGGTATACAAACAGAATTAGTTCAAGTTTTAATCAATATATTAAATAATTCAAGAGATGAGTTACTAAAATTAGATAACCAAAAAAGAATTATTTTAATAGATACTAAAGAAGAAAATCAAGAACTAATAATACAAATAAAAGATAATGCTGGTGGAATAGATGAAAAAATCTTAAAACACCTTTTTGAACCATATTTTACTACAAAACATCAATCACAAGGAACAGGTATTGGACTTTATATGAGTGAAGAGATAATTGTAAAACATATGAGAGGTTCAATAACTATTGAAAATACTGAATTTATTTATAAAAATATTCAATGTAAAGGTGCACTTGTTACTATTAAATTAAAACTTCACAAATAATTGTGAAATAGAGTAACTTGAATTGACTTCTAGTCACTCTTATAGCTTTTTTATTTCTTTTAATAACCACAAATTAGTTATAATATTCTAAATTTTATAAAAGGCGTTTTAATGGGAAAAATCACAGAGAATGATATAAAACAAAGTATAGCAGATGCAGTACAATATATTTCGTACTACCATCCAGAAGATTTCGTAAAAGGTATGGTAGAAGCATACGAAAAAGAGAAAAGTGAATCAGCAAAAAATGCAATAGGACAAATCTTAATAAACTCAAAAATGTGTGCAATGGGACATAGACCACTTTGTCAAGATACAGGAAGTGTAAATGTATTTATAAAAGTAGGTACAAAAGCACAACTTGATATAACAAATGAATTAGAAGATATTATCAATGCAGGTGTAGCTCAAGGATATACTCACCCAGATAATACTCTAAGATACTCAATTGTAAGTGACCCAGCAGGTGAGAGAAAAAATACAAAAAATAATACTCCAGCAGTAATCCACTATAGTGTAGATAACTCAGATAAAATAGAGATAACAGTTGCAGCAAAAGGTGGAGGAAGTGAAAATAAATCTAAATTCACTGTATTAAATCCATCAGATAGTGTATATGATTGGGTAATGGAAAATGTAGCACAAATGGGAGCAGGATGGTGTCCTCCAGGAATCTTAGGTATTGGTATTGGTGGTAATCCAGAAAAAGCAATGCTTATGGCTAAAGAATCTTTAATGGGTCATGTGGATATTCATGAACTTAAAGAAAGAGGACCTAAAAATGCAGTTGAAGAGTTAAGACTTAAATTGTATGAAGATATTAATAAAATAGGAATTGGTGCACAAGGACTTGGTGGTATTACAACTGTATTAGATGTAAAAATCTTAGATTATCCCTGTCACGCCGCTTCATTACCAGTAGCTATGATTCCAAACTGTGCAGCTACTAGACATATTCATTTTGAATTAGATGGTAATGGAGCTGCTAAATTTGAGAAACCAGATTTAGACCTATGGCCAGATATTGAATTACCAATGGATACTATTAAAAAAGTAAATATAGAAGATTTAACAAAAGAGAAACTACAAGAGTTTAAATCAGGTGACACTTTACTATTAAGTGGGAAAATCTTAACTGCAAGAGATGCAGCTCATAAAAAAATAGTTGAATATAAAAATGCCAATAAACCATTACCAAATGGAGTAGATTTAAAAGATAGATTTATTTACTATGTTGGACCAGTTGATCCAGTAAGAGATGAAAAGGTTGGACCTGCGGGACCTACTACATCAACAAGAATGGATAAATTTACAAAAGATATGATGGAAATTGGAATCATGGGAATGATTGGTAAGGCTGAAAGAAAGCAACCAACAATTGATTTAATTAAAGAGTACAAATCTATGTATCTAATTGCAACAGGTGGAGCAGCTTATTTAATTTCTCAATCTATTAAAGATGCAAAAGTATTAGCATTTGAAGAGATGGGAATGGAAGCTATTTATGAATTTGAGGTTAAAGATATGCCTGTTACTGTTGCTGTTGACACAGAGGGGAACTCTATTCATACTACTGGGCCACAGAAGTGGAGAACTATTTAATAGTTTAACTTTAACAATAAGAGCTTTGCCTCTTATTGTTCTCTTTTTAAATTTTCTTTATTTTTTACACCACTTTTTTGATACTAATTATTATAATTAAAAGATAATTTGTTATAATTAAATTTTACAAAAGGATGTATTATGAATTATAGAATTGAAAAAGATACAATGGGAGAGATAAAAGTTCCCAATGATAAATATTGGGCTGCACAAACCCAAAGAAGTATTGAAAATTTTCCAATAGGTAATGAAAAAATGCCTACAGAGATAATAGAAGGTTTTGCATATCTTAAAAAAGCTTGCGCAGTTGTAAATAATGATTTAAAAAGGCTTGAAGATAATAAATGTGAAGCAATAATAAAAGCTTGCGATGAAGTATTAGATAAAAAACTTGATGGAAACTTTCCTTTAGTTGTATGGCAAACAGGTTCAGGTACTCAATCAAATATGAATATGAATGAAGTTGTAGCAAATAGAGCAACTGAAATTCTTGGATATGATTTTAGAAAAGAAAAATATGTTCATCCAAATGATGATGTAAACAAAGGTCAAAGTTCAAATGACACCTATCCTACTGCAATGAGAATCTCTTTTGTTTTAGAACTACAAAAACAATTAATACCAGCAATTGAAACTTTAAGAGATACCCTACAATTAAAAAGTGAAAAATTTAATGATATTGTAAAAATAGGAAGAACTCACTTGCAAGATGCAACACCTTTAACATTAGGACAAGAACTTTCAGGATATGTTGATATGTTAACTAAAGCCTTAATGCAAATAGACGATAGTATGAAATACTTAGTAGAGCTTGCAATTGGGGGTACTGCTGTTGGTACAGGATTGAATTCTCATCCTGAGTTTTCAAATATGGTTTGTGAAGTTTTAAATAAACACACAAATACTCAATATAGATTTAAATCTCACCCTAACAAATTCCATGCATTAACATCACATGATGGAGAAGTATTTTTAAGTGGTGCATTAAATGCTCTTGCTTCAAACCTTATGAAAATAGCAAATGACATTAGATGGTTAGCAAGTGGTCCTAGATGTGGAATTGGAGAACTTAATATACCTGAAAATGAACCAGGAAGTTCTATTATGCCAGGAAAAGTAAATCCAACACAAAGTGAAGCTATGACTATGGTAGCAGTGCAAGTTATGGGTAATCATACAACAATTTCAGTAAGTGCTAGTCAAGGTAACTTTGAATTAAATGTATTTAAACCAGTTATTGCTTATAACATCTTACAGTCAATAAAACTTTTAAGTGATACTATGCTTGCTTTTAATGATAAATGTGCAATTGGTATTGAACCAAATGATAAAAATATAGAAAAATATCTTAATGACTCTTTAATGCTTGTAACAGCATTAAACCCTTATATTGGTTATGAAAATGCTGCTAAAATAGCAAAAACAGCTCATAAAAATGGTACAACATTAAAAGAAGAAGCAATTGCGTTAGGCTTATTGTCTGAAGAGGAATTTAATAATTATATCATACCAAAAGAGATGACTTATCCAAAAAGTTAATTAAGTACAAAGCAAATGCTTTGTACTTAATTATTTAAAAATATATGGGTTTTGTGCTCTAATTTTTTTATGACAAGCTCTTTCATTTTTTTCATGGTCATGATTATGATCATGACTATGACTTCCGCATGAAGAACTTTCTTTATTTGATTCATGTTCTTTGATTATATTTTTTAATTCATCAGGTGAAAGTTCTTTTAATAGATTTTCATCAAAACTTTTTATAACATCATTAGTTGTTACTCTACCCTCTCCTGCAAATAAAACTTTTATATTCGTTTGAATAACTTTATTAAAAGGTTTTGATCCCATCTCTTTAATAACTATTTTATCAACACCTTTTTCTAAAAACCAATTTACAAGTTGTGAACCTTTTTCATATGGGTTCTTTTCAACTCTTAAATCTTTTCCATCATAAAAAGCAAAATATTTTGCTTTTCCAAATAGTGGTGAAACCGCCGCGTTCTCTTTATCCGTTTTTACTGGAAATGTAATCATTTGTTTTCTCCTTATCGTGATAATGATTGTATACATTTTCTGACATATTTATTATTAACATTAAAAAAAAGAAATATATAAATGTTCTTTTCATTAACTTAATCATCTTAAACCTTCTTAACGCTTTTTAATATAATCTTATAGGAAAGATATATAATAACAGGCCAAGAAAGTAACCATATAAATGAACTTAAATACTCCATGCTATTCTCCTAATAATTGTGAGATGAACTTTCCATCTCTTCTTTTGTAATTTTTACTCTATCCATTTGATACCAAACATAAATAATATAGGCTAAAACAAATGGTACCATCAAAGAAACATAAGACATTGTAGTTAATGTATAATGGCTACCTGAACTATTTACAATAGTTAAAGAACTCTGTAAACTTGAAATAGATGGATAATATGAGGTATTATTTAATCCCACATTTAAAAATAGTGCCATTACGGTTAAAACTACACCTAAACCACCTGTTTTAATGCAGCATGTTTTATTAAAATGTATAGTAAGAAATACTGCAACTACAACAAATAAAACACCCACAAGAAACATGAAAAAAACAATTGGCATCTCAATAAAATTTATAAAATATTTATACTCTTGAATAAACATAATTCCGTTTGAATCATAAGCAAAACCATCTTTTGTAAAAAGATAAAATAAAAAAATTAAGAAAAAAACTAAAAATATTGGCATATCAATTTTTATACTTTTTATCGCTCTTTGTCTAATAGTATTATTATCTATATTATTTATAAAATATAAAGCTCCTGTTATTCTAACTAAGAAAAAAAGTGAGAAACCTAAAGATAAATTAAAAAGATTAAATGCAGCTTCTAAGCCCCTTAAAGAACTATCCCAATGAGAGAAATTATTTTCATCAACACTAAAGTTTGAACCTGAAAAAAATGTTGCAATTGCAATACCTAAAAGAATAACTCCCAAACTACCATTTATATATAAAAATATTTCATAAGTTTTTTGACCTAAAAAATTATCTTCTTTTTTTCTATACTCATAACTAACAGCTTGAATAATAAAACAAAAAAGAATTGAGATCCAAACCCAATAGGCTCCTCCGAAACTTGTAGAATAAAATAAAGGAAATGCTGCAAATAAAGCTCCACCAAAAAGAACCAATGTAGTAAAACCCAATTCCCATTTTCTACCAAGTGAATTTATCAGCATTGTTTTTAAAACTTCATCACCTTTTGAGATTCGTCCTAATAAAGTTTGTCCCCCTTGTACAAACATTATAAAAGCAAATAAACCACCAAGTAAAGAGATTATAATCCACCAATATTGTTGTAATTGTAATAATGTAAGTTCTTCAAACATCTTAGTGTCCCCCTTCTATTCCAAGTTTTATCTGTTTTATCATAATTTTTATTTCAGCAATTAAAAGTGCTGTAAATAAAAAGGCAAACATAAAGAATGTAATTTGTACATTAGAAGATGCGATATCAGTAACTGCAATACCAACTGGCATTAAATCTTGTATTGCCCAAGGCTGTCTACCAACCTCTGCAACAATCCAACCTGCTTCACTTGCAATATAACCTAAAGGTATAGATGCAACTGCACTAATAAGTAATTTTTTTCTTAATAAAATATCTTGTTTTAATGTAAAATATAAAATCAAACTAAAAAGAACTAAAAACCAACTACCTAAAGCAACCATTATATGAAAAGAATAAAATGTAATTCCAACAGGTGGTACAATATCCTCTGGTTTTTCTAAGTGTCCATATCCAAAATACTTAATATTTTCTTCTAAAGTTTTTTCAAATTTTTGCATATTTGAAACATTATTCTCTTTTTTAGCTTTTTTATAATTTTTTAATGCTTCAATTGCTATTTTACCTTTTTGTATTTTAGATTCTACAGATTCAATTTCATATTCCTTATTTCCATAAACTAAATCTTTTAAACCTGGAACAAAGGCATTTATATCATGATATGCTAAAAAAGATAGAGCATAAGGTGCTTCTATTTCAAAAAGATATGTTTCTTCATCATTATTAACATTTTTCTTAGGGTTTAAAACACCTATCCCTACTAATCCAGCTTTTTCTTTCCCCTCATATAAACCTTCCATTGCAGCTAATTTTACTGGTTGTTTTAAAGCAACTTGATGGGCTGATTCATCACCTGTTAGAATAACAAAAATTGAAGTTATTACCCCAAATGCTGCTCCAACAACAATTGATCTTTTTGCAAAGGTAATTTCTCTTCTTTTTAATAAAAACCAAGCAGATATACCAACAACAAATAATGAAGCTACAATATAACCACTTGATATAGTATGTAAAAATTTGATTATAGCAACTGGCGAAAGAATTACATCCCAAAAATTTGACATCTCATTTCTTACAGTATCTGGATTAAACTTCATACCCACAGGATATTGCATCCAACCATTAGCAACTAAAATCCAAAGTGCACTCAAATTTGACCCAATTGCAACCAACCAAGTTGATAAAAGATGAAAACCTTTAGTAACTTTATCCCAGCCAAAAAACATTACTGCAAAAAAAGTTGATTCCATAAAGAAAGCTAATATCCCTTCAACAGCTAAAGGTGCACCAAATATATCCCCTACAAACCAAGAGTAATTTGCCCAGTTAGTACCAAACTCAAACTCCATTATAATACCTGTAGCAACTCCTATTGCAAAATTAATAGCAAATAATCCCATCCAAAATTTTGTAATTTTTTTCCAAAATTCATCACCTGTTTTAACATATATTGTTTCCATAAAAGCAACAATAAAACCTAATCCAAGAGTTAATGGAATAAAAAGCCAATGGTATATTGCAGTTAATGCAAATTGAGCCCTTGACCAATCTATTAAATGCTCTTCCATATCTATTCCTTTGTCAAATTCTTATAAACAAATTCAATTTTTTGACTATTAGATTTATATTCACTATTTATTGATTTATCATATATAAAAAGGTTAAGTATAGTAAATATTATAAGTATTTTAATAATTACTATTTTCCATAAAGTTTTTCCTAAAGTAAGGTTTTTAAAACCATCGATATATAAATTTAATATTTTATTGTATTTGTTCATCTTATAATTCTTTTATAATTATTACTTATTCGAATTATACAACTTTAATATTAAGTAAAAGTTAATTTTATTATAACTTAGGATTATAATACTAAATATATAAGTAAGAATATTATGTATAAAATATTTTTACTTTAGTTCTGTAAATAATAGTATTTAGGCTTTTCTTAGTATTTTAGTATTTACAACTGCAATATCATTTAAGCAATTAAAGATTTCTGAAGTTAATTCTTCAATATATTTTGCTTTTTCTTTTAATTCATTATTATTTGCTTTTTTAGCATTTAAATCCATAAATTTTTGAACTGCATCATGTACTGCCTCATGTTTTTCTTTTAAAATTTTCCATTCAGAAGAGTTTATAAACTCTTTGTTACTTTCTTGAGTATTAACAATCCATTTCCCTAGATTACAATTTGTATATTTAGTTACATCCACATCTCTAAACTCATTTAAAAAAGAAAAGTGCTTTTTCTTGAAATTTATATGGTCATTTTTATATTTTGATATATTTTGAATCAAATCAACATCATCAACCATATAATAATATTTTTCATTTATTTGTGCCTTTTGAGTAATTCCTAATAGTCTTGATGATAATTTTTCCACCTCTTTTGACAAATTATCAATATTTGAAGATGTTGTTGCATTTTTTTGTGTCATCATATCTAAAGTTGTAATTGCATCATTAATTTGAACCATCCCATTTTCTTGTTCTTTTATTGCTGTTGATACATTATCAATTATACTTTTTGTATCTTCAATTTTTTCAGAAAGTTTTCCATAACCTTTAATCATATTATTTGTAATACTTTTCCCTTCTAAAGATTTATTTGATGCTTCTTCAACTAAAGTTTTTATTGTTTTTGCAGCTTCTGCAGAACGACTTGCTAAATTTCTAACTTCTTGAGCTACAACAGCAAACCCTTTTCCTGCTTCTCCAGCAGTAGCAGCTTCAACGGCTGCATTAAGTGACAAAATATTTGTTTGAAAAGATATTTGATCAATAATAGATATCGCTTCACTAATCGCACTAACCTTTTCATTTATTTCATCCATTGATGAAACAGTTTTTAACGCTTGTTCATTACCTATTTTTGCAGTTTGATTCAATTCATCAGAGATACTAAGCATTTTAGATACATCATTACTGCTTGATTTCATATTACTTGTGATTTGTTCAATAGATGCCGCTGTTTCTTCTAAGGAACTTGCTTGCTCATTTGCACTATTTGATAGACTATTTGATGAAGAAGTTAAAACTCTTGTATTGCTTTCTAACTCTTTACCAGCATTTGTAATCATCGCAATTAATTGAGAAATTGATTGACCTAAAAGAACTGAACCAGCTGACAGACTACCAAAATCTCCATACATACCAATTTTTTGATTCTCTGAAAGTCTAAAATCATATTTACCAACTGCATAATTATCTAAAACAAGATTAATATTATCAACTTTTTGTTTTGTATATGAAATCATTTGATTTATTATTACTCTTAAAGATTCAACTTCATTTGTCGCACCTTTTTGATTTATATTGTATTCTAAAAAACCATTTGAAACTTTTTCAACTACATCTGTAATCTCTGCTACAACTTCTCTATCCTGTTCAATTATTGATTTAACTTTTTGCATTTGTTTATTCATATGTTCATTCATTTTTGCAAATTCATCTTTTCCATTAACTTCAATCGGTTTAAGATAGTCTTTTTCCCTAATTACATATTGAAATGAATACTCTAAATCTTTTTCAAACTCTTTTAATGCAAGAACAATTTTTCTAGTAATATAACTACTTACTATAAATACAACTAGAAGTAAAACTAAAATTATGACACTAGTTAAAATAAAACTATTTGACAATTGATTGGTTTTATTTTCAATATATTTTTCTATTTCATCTGAAATATTTTTTCCTTTTTGTGAAAAAAACTCAATACGCTTAGTTGAATCATTAAACCATTTATTAAAATTCACCCCATAAATATTATTGTTTAATTGTTTTAAAGCATTAATTGCTTCACTATCATCAACTTGAATAATAGTATTAATCTCATTTGTGTTTTTTCCACTTAAGATAGCTTCTTGTATATCAAGAGTATATCCCATATATTCATCAAATATATTCTTCAATTGTTTTACTAAACGTTTTTCTTCTTTTGTTGTACCTTTTATCCTTCTATATTTATTTAATTCTCTTGAGATACTAGAATGATATCTTTGTAATCTATTTAGATTTTTTGGATCTTTATTTAGTATATAATCTTTAAAAGTTTGAATAAAACCTCCAAAACCAGCTAAACTAGTCACTCTTGAAATTATTTCATTTTTTATTGCTTTATTTTCTATTATTTTTCTAAAATCCTCAACCTCTTTACAACTATCACAACTTTTTAAATCTTTCAATAAAAGTTCATTCTCTTTTTCATTTAAAACATCTTTATATAAAGATATATATATATTTTGAGATGAAAAACTTGAAATATACTCAGAATAATCTCTATAATCAAGTATCCCTTTTTCAAATATCTCCCTTAGTATTCTTCTTTCAAGAGATGAAAACTCAGTTATCTTTACAATAGCTAAATAAGCTTGCAACTTTTTAGATAAAACTCCATCGTTATTGTATGTTTGTGAATCATCTATAAAAAACAGAAGTTTGTTGTTAAGTTGTTTATAATAATCAAGTAACTCCTTGTTACCAATAGCTATCTCATTAACTTTTTTTCTGATCTCTTTTAATTTTCCAAAATCTTTTTTAACATCTAAAATCTTTTTTTCAATATTTGTCGAGTATTGTTTTACATCAAATGTAATTAAAAAGTTATCTATTTTATTAATTTTATCATCAGTGTTTTTTCTAACTGATTTTAAATCTTTTGAAAACTTCTTACCATATGTATTAATAAATATTAAACTATATTCTCTCTCATCTTGTATTGATTGTAATAAATTACTTGAAAGTAAAGAAAACTCTATATATTCTTTTGATTTATTAAGGTTATTTTTCTCTTTAATCTTTTCATAAATATTTTCACTAGAGAGAAAAATTATTGCGAATATAGGTAAAGCTAAGATAAGTTTTATTTTATTTTTTAAAGATAGATTATTCATATACACTCCAAATTAATTGTAATTTGAAGTGTATCTTTTTCTTATTACATATTAGTTACAAATAATTTTTTGAAACAATATTATTTATTCATATTTTCAATAGCTAAAAGTCCTTTATTACATTCATTTAAATAGGAATCACCAAATAAATTATAATGATTTAAATAGTGATATAAATTATAAATAATTTTTTTATTATTATATTCAGATGAGAGAGGCAAAGTATTATTATATGTTTCATAAAACTTATTACTAAAACCACCAAACATCTCAGTCATTGCTATATCTACTTCTCTATCTGCGAAATAAACCGCAGGGTCAATTAAATATATTTTTTCTGAGAAAAGAACATTTCCCGACCATAAATCCCCGTGAACTAATGAAGCATAATCAGTATTTGAGTTTAAAAAATCTATAATATTTTCTTTTTCTTGATTAAGTATAATTAAAAAATCTTCTTTTATAATCTTATTTTCTATCTTCTGAACTTGATATAAAAGTCTATACTTGTAAAAAAATTCACCCCAATTATTTGAAAAAATATTATTTTGATTAGATAAGCCTATGTAGTTATTATATTCCAAACCATAGGAATTAAATTTTAATTCATGTAGTTTTGCTAAAGAGTATGCAAAAGTTTCCATTTGACTTTCATCGGGATAATTATATACGATTTTTTCTAATACAAGTTCTTGTTTTGTAACACTATAAACCTTTGGAATATTAAGATTACAATTTTTGGCAGTTTTAATATATTTATTTAATAATTCTAATCCTTTAAATTCTTTGATTAAAGAATCATTGTTATAAGGATTAGTTTTTACAAACATTAATCTAATTTGTTTTTAGCAATATTAATATCGTTTTCATATTTAAAAATCATATAATCAAAAAGTGTAGCCTCAATATTTTTACTAAAAAACATTTTCATCTCTAATAGTCTATAGCAAACTCTAAAAAAAGCAGTAAAAGGCATCAAATAACTAATAATTGTTTCATATTTTCTATATGGATAATATTTATCAAATTCAAATTTTAAACGACTAAGTATCTTATTCTCTTGTAAAAGTTGCTCTTTTGTTTTTGAATTCATAGATCTTATACCAATAATCAAATTTATAAAAAACATTAATAAGTTTAAACTCCATCCATAAACAAAAATATCTGCGTAGCTCATTAAGTTTCCTCATTAATAAAAAGTAGTAATAAGATTCTATCAAATTATTATTTAATTTTCTGAAGAAATTTTATATGATATTTTTGTATAATACGAACTTTAAAGGAAACAAATGAAACTTCTTGAAGAGAATATTACTTTAACTGTAGATGAAAATTACATTATTGAAACACTAAGTCTAAATGATAAAAAAATACTTGAACTTGGCTGTGGCGCAGCTGTAATGACTCAAAAGATTGCAGCTTCTGGTTTTAGTAGAGATATTATTGCTTGTGATGTTGATAAAATTCAACATGAAAAAAACTTAAAACTTGATATTCCAAATATAAAATTTCTATTATCTGGAGCTGAAAATATAAAATTAAAAGATAACAGTATAGATGTTATTTTTATGTTTAAATCGTTTCATCATATACCAAAAGACTTAATGAAAAAGTCTTTGAAAGAGATAAAAAGGGTATTAAAGCCAAATGGTTTAGTATATATTTCAGAACCACTATTTATGGGAAAACAAAATGAGCTTGTATCTATTTTTCATAATGAAGAAGATGTAAGAGTTGATGCTTTTAATGCAATTAAAGAGTTTGTAGATAATAATGAATTAAAACTGTTTAAAGAGTTTTTCTTTCAAACAGAAGTTGTATATAAAAACTTTGAAGATTTTAAAAAAAGACAAATGCATACAAGTTACAATGACCATAATATAACAAAAGAGATAGTAGAAGAAGTTAAAAAAAGATATGAAGAACTTAGTAAAGAAGAGTTATCTTTATTAAAACCTTTTAGAGTAGATATCTTACAAAAAGTATAGAAGAGAGAATAATGACACAAAACGAATATAATGAAAAAATTGAAACTTTAATTAATTGGGCAAAGGCATATTATGTTTATGATAATCCTGTAGCAACAGATGAAGAGTATGATAAACTTGCTAGGGTTTGTTTAGCCTATGAACAAGAAAACCCAGAAAAAAGCCATCCCAATTCACCAAATAAAAGAGTTGGTGGTTTTGTATTAGAAGGATTTGAAAAAGCTTCTCATCTTTCAAGAATGTGGTCACAAGAAGATGTTTTTAATACAAAAGAGTTAGAAGATTGGATAACTAGAGCAAAAAAAGTAAATACTAATTTGGAATTTTATTGTGAACCAAAATTTGATGGAGCTAGTTTAAATCTAATTTATGAAAATGGAATGTTAAAACAAGCTATTACAAGAGGTGATGGAAGTATTGGAGAAGATGTTACAAATAATGTAAAAACAATTCACTCTATTCCACTTCAAATAAAAGAAAAATCTTTAATAGAGATTCGTGGTGAGATAGTAATTAGAAAAAAAGATTTTGAACAAATAAACCAAGAAAGACTTCAAAACAATGAAGCCCTATTTGCAAACCCAAGAAATGCAGCTTCAGGAAGTTTAAGACAATTAGATCCAAGTATTACAGCAAAAAGAAAACTATTTTTCAATGTATGGGGAGTTGGACAAAACTCTTTAGAAAGTAAAAGCTATAGTCAAATGATGGAATATATTTATTCTTTGGGTTTTGTTAAACCTCCTATGCAAACTATAGCAAAAGATGTTGAAGAGATTGAAAAGATATACCATGAAATAATCAAAGCTAGAGATAATATTGAGATGATGTTAGATGGTATGGTAATTAAAATTGACGATATAGAAACGCAAGAAGAGTTAGGATATACAGTAAAATTTCCTAAATGGTCTTGTGCATATAAATTCCCAGCAGTTGAAAAAACAACAAAAATAAAAGATATAGCTTTACAAGTTGGAAGAACTGGTGTTATCACTCCTGTAGCTATAGTTGAACCAACATTAATTGATGGTTCAACAGTAAGTCGTGCAACACTACACAATTTTGATGAGATTCAAAGACTTGATTTAAAAATAAATGATGAAGTAATTATCATAAAAAGTGGTGATATTATTCCAAAAATCACAAAAGTATTTTATGATAGAAGAGATGATACACAAATTGATATCTCTAGACCTACCTCTTGCCCTACTTGTGAAAGTGAGGTTTTAGACGAAGGGACAATGATAAAATGTCAAAATCTAGATTGTCCTAGTAAAGTTGTTAATTCTATAATCTATTTTGCTTCTAAAAACTGTATGAATATTGATGGTTTAGGAAATAAAATAGTTGAATTATTAGTAAAAGAGAAAAAGATATTTGATATTTTAGATTTATACTCTTTAAAATATGAAGATTTAGAAAATCTAGAAGGATTTAAAGAGAAAAAAATAAATAACCTTCTAAATGCAATAGAAAATACAAAAGGAACAGAACTTCATAGAGTAATAAATGCCTTAGGTATTGAACATATAGGGGAAGTTGCTTCTAAACAAATCTGCTTAGAATTTGGACTTAATGTTATAAATATAGATTATGATTCTTTAGTATCTCTTGATGGTATTGGTGAACAAATGGCAAACTCTTTTTGCGAATTTATGAGAGTAAATAAAGAGTTGGTAGAAAAACTTATTTCTATAATTAATCCAAAAGTTGAAGAAAAAGTTGAAGTTCAAGAAAATGCTTTTAAAGGTAAAACTGTAGTTTTAACCGGTACTATGAGTAGAAGTAGAGGTGTTATAAAAAAAGAGCTTGAAGCTTTAGGGGCAAAAGTTAGTTCATCTGTATCTAAAAAGACTGATTATTTAATTTTTGGTGAAGATGCAGGGAGTAAATATGATAAGGCAATAGAATTAAATGTAACTGCTTTAACTGAACAACAAATGCAAGAGATGATTTAATTCATCCTTGCAAATAATTTTCAAAATAATTTTATTTTTTAATTTAATACTTACACACTTGTTACTTTTTTCTATATTTTTCTCAATCTATAAGCAAAATTTATAAATTTTGCTTAAATTCTTCAATTAATATTCTATAATAAATTATAACAATTTGAAGGCTGTGAAAATGAGTGAAAATTATAGAAGGGAAAAATCATTAACAATGACAATGTTAATGACACCAGAAAAAGCTAATTTTACTGGTAACAATGTCCATGGTGGAGAAATCCTTAAAATGCTAGACCACGTTGCATATGCCTGTGCTGCAAGATATACAGGTATGTATGCAGTAACTTTATCAGTTGATATGGTATTATTTAAAAACCCTATAAAAATAGGTTCTTTAGTAACATTTCATGCTTCAGTAAATTATACTGGAAGAACATCTATGGAAATTGGTATTAAAGTTATTTCAGAAGATATTAAAGACCATACAATAAAAAATACAAATGTTTGTTACTTTACAATGATTGCAATGGATGAAAATGGAAATCCTACTTCTGTACCTAAATTAGAACCAGAAACAGAAGATGAAAAAAGAAGATACAATGATGCTATAAAAAGAAGGGAAATTAGAATGGCATCAAAACACTCTAAATAAAAGAAGAGAATTAATTCTCTTCTTTACTTTCAATATATTCTTCGTAGCTACCTTTAAAGTCTACAATTGAACCATCAGGTTGAATTTCAATAATTCTATTAGCATATGCGTCTAATAATTCCCTATCGTGTGATACACAAATTACAGAACCAGGATACTCTAGTAATCCTTCTCCAAGTGCAATAATAGCTTCAAGATCAAGGTGATTTGTAGGTTCATCAAGAACCATAAAATTTGGTTGCTCAAGCATAATTTTTGATAACATCATTCTATGCTTTTCTCCCCCTGAACAAGATTTTACTTTTTTCTCTTGCTCTTGACCGTTGAATAACATTCTTCCTAAACAGTTTCTAATCTCAGCAATATCAGCATCTCTATCAAAATCTCTTAACCAATCATATAAAGTCATATCTCCATCAATAATATCAGTAGCATTTTGAGGGAAATAACCATTTTGAATAGTTGCACCCCAATGAACTTCACCTGAATCTGCTTTTACATTTCCTACTAAAATCTCACATAAAGTTGTTTTACCGATACCATTTGGACCTATTAGAGCAATTTTATCACCTTTTTCAAGTGAAAATGAAATATCATTTAATACAACTTCTCCATCATAAGATTTAGAGATATTGCTAACTGTTAAAATCTCTTTACCAACTTCTCTTTTTTGTCTAAAGATAATTGAAGGATCACGTCTGCTTGAGATTTGAATTGCACCAACGTCAAGTTTATCAAGTTGTTTTTGTCTTGAAGTTGCTTGTTTTGCTTTTGAAGCATTTGCAGAGAATCTAGCGATAAATTTTTCTAACTCTTCTTTCTCTTTTTGTTTTTTATTCATATCAGCTTGTTGTTGTTTTGCCAATACAGTTGAAGCAATATACCAATCATCATAATTACCAGTAAATTCTCTAATTTGTTTATAATCAACATCTAAAATATGTGTACAAACAGCATTTAAAAAGTGTCTATCGTGAGAGATTACAACCATAGTACCATCATGATGTTGTAATTGATTTTCTAACCAACCAATTGTTTTAATATCAAGGTTATTTGTAGGCTCATCCAGGAATAAAATATCTGGTTTTGGGAAAAGCACTTGTGCTAATAAAACTTTAAATTTATCTCCACCTGTAATTGAACTCATTAGATCTTGATGCATCTCAGCAGGAAAACCTAAATCTTCTAAGATTTTAGTAATTTTTATATCATATTCATAAGTTGGGTCTTCTTCAACACTAATAATCTCTAATTCTGCTAATCTGTTATTGATTTCATCAGTGAACTCTTCACTCATGTAAAGTTTTTCTTTCTCTTTTATTGCATCATATAATCTTTTATTTCCTAAAAGAACAGTATCAAAAAGTGTGTAATTTTCATATGCAAATTGGTTTTGTCCTAATGTCCCAATTTTTTTACCACTTTGAACTTGAATATCACCCTCTGTTGCATCTTCAATCCCAGAAAGAATTTTTAAAAAAGTTGTTTTACCAGCACCATTTGCACCAATTAAACCATATCTTTTTCCTGTATCTAGTTTTAAGTTTATATCTTGAAACAGCACTCTAGGACCAAATGCTTTCTTTAAATTAACTACTTGTAACATATATTAAACTCCATTTCTTTTTATGGCGGGATTATATCAAAACTTGACTAATAATATCAAAAACCTTAATTTCTCTTCTTATAAAAAAGAAAATACTTCAAAATCTCTACTATAAAGATAATAAAAAAAGATACTAAAACTATAAATCCCCAACTATATAAGGATAAAGAAGTTGTACCAAAAGCACTATTAAACAAAGAACTGTTTGTAAATAAGATTTGTAAAATAATCATTAAAAAAACACCGTAAAGAAGATATCTATTATCAAAAGGGTTTATTTTAAACGTTGATTTTTCTAAATTTTTACAAGTAAAAAGATAAAAAATTTCTATAAATACAAAAATATTAACGGCTACCGTTCTTGCATACTCCTCATTTGCACCTTTGTTTATATAATACTCAAAGATTGTGGTTGAAGATATAAACATATAAAATCCTACAGTTAACATCATAATAATCAGTTCTTTTGAAAGAATAGGAGTAGAAGGTATCCGTGGAGGTCTTGTCATAATATTTTCCTCTTTTTTTTCAAAAACCAACATAAGTCCTAAAAATATTGCGGTGGTCATATTTATCCATAAAATCTGAACAGGTAAAATAGGTAGACTAAAGCCAAGCATAATAGAAAACAAAATAACCAAGCCCTCTCCTAAATTTGTAGGAAGCGTCCAAGTTATAAATTTTATTAGATTATCAAATACATTTCTTCCCTCTTTTACCGCTTTTGCAATAGAACTAAAGTTATCATCGGTTAAAAGCATATCTGAAGCCTCTTTTGCAACTTCGGTTCCTGATTTTCCCATTGCTATTCCAATGTCTGCTTGTTTTAATGCAGGAGCATCATTTACCCCGTCTCCCGTCATTGCTACAATTTCTCCTCTTGCTTGTAAAGCATCAACTATTCTTAGCTTTTGTTCAGGTTCTACTCTTGCAAAAACTTTTGTAGTTTTAAGTTTTTCTATTAACTGTGTATCTGATAAGTTATGCAGCTCTTTTGCATTTAATGCCGTATCTTCAAATTTATCCTCTTTATTTAAAATATTCATCATTTTTGCAATAGAAAAGGCTGTAAGAGCATGATCTCCTGTAATCATAATAATATTTATTCCCGCAGTTTTACAAGCTTTTACAGACTCTATAGCTTCTTGTCTTGGAGGATCAATCATTGCAACAAGACCTAAAAATACAAAGTCATCTTTTAATCTGCTGTCTTCTATCTCATTCTCTTCTACTCTTTTTTTAGCAACGGCTAATACTCTAAGACCTTTTGATGCCAAACTTTTTGCTTCTTTTTCAATCTCGGCTAAATTGAATTTTATAGTTCCTTTTTGAGTTAACATATTGCTACATAAAGGTAATACTCTCTCAATAGAACCTTTTAGATGTATTTCATTTATCTGCTTTTCTTCATTTCTATTCAATGTTGCCATATATTGTCTATCAGACTCAAAAGGCAAAATATCCAATCTTTTATGAGCTTTATTTATTTCATACTCATTAATTTCCATTTTTAAAGCAGCCACAATCAAGGCTCCTTCAGTAGGATCTCCGCTAATTTCATATTCCTTATCTTTTTGTATTAAATATGCTTCATTACATAAATAAGAGGATAAAAGTGTTTCGTAAAGCTCTTTTGGAATTGTTTTTAATACTTTTTTATCTAAAAAAAACTCCCCTTTTGGCTCATACCCTACTCCTTTTACTTCATACAAAGAAGAAGCTGTAAAGATATTTGTAACAAACATCTTATTTTGGGTTAGAGTTCCTGTTTTATCCGAACATATAGTTGTTACACTTCCTAAAGTTTCTACTGCTGGTAGTTTTCTTATTATTGCATTTTTCTTTGCCATTTTATGAACACCGATAGCCAAAGTTATAGTTACAGCTGCTGGTAATCCTTCAGGTATTGCACCTACTGCTAAAGCAACGGAAGCCATAAAAATATCTACAAAACTATAATCTCGTAAAAGTCCTACTGCGAGAGTAACGGCTGCTAAAAGTAAAATTATATAAAGTAGTAACTTACTAAATTGAGAAATTTTTCTTGTCAAAGGTGTCTGTAAAGAGACACTTTCATGTATTAAATTTGCTATTTTTCCTACTTGAGTATGTTTAGCAGTTGCTATGACAATCCCTTTTGCTCTTCCGTATGTAACAAAAGTACCTGAATATATCATATTGTTTCTATCATTTAACAATGTCTTTTCATCCATTGTTTCTATGTTTTTCATTATAGGTAAAGATTCTCCTGTTAACATAGATTCATCTACTTTTAAATCTTTTACGTTTATTAATCTTATATCAGCAGGAACTTTGGAACCTGATTCTAAAATTACAATATCTCCTGGAACCAAATTTTTTGAAGAGATTTCATGTTTTTTACCTTCTCTTATTACTATTGCGTTTGTATCTATTAGATTTTTTAAAGATTCTATTGCCTCTTGCGCTTTTACTTCTTGGATAAAACTTACAACTACGTTTATTATAACAACCGCAAAAATTACACTGCTGTCAATATACTCTCCTAAAAGAAAAGTGATAAAAGAAGCAGCAAGAAGAATATAGATTAAGGCATTATGAAACTGCATAAAAAACTTTTTTAATTTCGTCTCTTTATTTTTTTGTTTAATCTCGTTTAAGCCGAAATACTCTTCTCTATGTTTAATATTTAAAGGGGACAGACCTTCAGTCTCATCACTTTCAAAAAGTTCCAATGTCTCTTCTAGACTCAAAGCGTGCCAATTTTCTCCAATCAAATGTTCCATTATATACTCCGATAAAAAATCCTTATATTTATTATTCTATGTTAATAATTCTTATAAGACTTTTAGAGAATAAAATTCAATATCATATAATAAGATTATTGTTAGAATAACTTTCAAAAAACTTAGAAGGGATTAGATGAAAACAGTTTTAACGATTGCAGGAAGTGACAGCAGTGGAGGAGCAGGTATTCAAGCAGATTTGAAAACCTTTGAAGCTTTCGGTGTATTTGGATGCAGTGCCCTTACGGTTTTAACTGCACAAAATACAAAAGGAGTTACAAATATACAAGAAGTTCCCGCAAGTTTCGTAAGAGAACAAATACAAACAGTTTTGGATGACTTTGAGATTAGTGCCATAAAAATAGGTATGCTTTTTTCAAATGAAATAATTAATACAGTAAGAGAGATTATCAAAGATTTAGATATACCAATTATATTTGACCCTGTTTTTATTTCAAAAGCTGGTTCAAAACTTTTAAATGATGATGCTGTAGAAAACTTAAAAACATTATTTAAATACTCTACAATAATAACTCCAAACCTTTATGAAGCAAAAGCATTATTTAATTATGATAAATTAGATGAAGAATCTATAAAAAAAATAAATAATTTGCCTTGTAAAGTTGTCATTAAAAATGACAAAGTTCAAAAAGATGAAAAGCTTTTAAGTATTGATACACTTTTTGAAGATAAAGAAAAAAAAGTTTTTTATACAAAATTAATTGATACAACAAATACCCATGGTACTGGATGTAGTTTTTCTAGTGCAATTACAGCAAATATTGCCTTAGGAAAATCTATTGAAGAATCTATAAAGATTTCAAAAGATTTTATCTACTATGCTGTCAAGAATGCTCCAAATATTGGTCATGGTATGGGACCAATAGCTCATAAGAAAGGATTTGAATGCTTAACAAACTAAAAGGACTTTATGTAATAACAGATAATGTTTTAACACCAAAAGATACAATGTTACAACAAGTTGAAAAGGCTTTACAAGGTGGAGCTAAAATAATTCAACTAAGAGATAAAAAAAATAGTGATGAAGATATAGAAAAAGAGGTCATTGTACTTCAAAATCTATGTAGAAGTTATAGAGCTCTTTTTATATTAAATGATAGGGTTGAACTAGCTATGAAGCTTCAATGTGATGGTTTACATGTAGGAAAAAGTGATTACCATAGAATGAAAGAGATAAGAACAAATTTTTTAGGATATTTAGGCGTTTCTTGTTATGGAGATATAAAAAAGGCAAAAGAGATGGAATATCTAGGAGTAGATTATGTTGCCTTTGGTTCGTTTTTTGCTTCTTCTACTAAACCAAATGCTGCAGTTGTAAATACAAATGTTATAAATGAAGCTAAAAATATCTTAAATATCCCAATATGTGCCATTGGTGGGATCACTACAAAAAATGTTTCAAAACTAATAGAACAAAAAGTAGATATGGTAGCAGTGATAAGTGATATTTGGAAAAGTGAAAATATAATATTAAAATGTGAAGAGTTTAAAAAACAATTAGGATAAAAAATGAAAGCCTTAATAATAATTGCACATGGAAGTAAAAAAGAGTTATCAAACAGTGAGTTTATATCTATGGTAGGAAACATTAAAAATAAAGATAATAACTATGATTTTGTTGAAGCCTCTTTTTTAGAATTAGCAAGTCCAAGTATTGAAGATATAACAAATGATTTAATAAGAAAAGGTGTAAAGGAGCTAAACTACTACCCTTTTTTCTTAAATTCAGGAAGACATGTAATTAGTGATATTCCAAATATAATTGAAAAATTAGAAAATAAAAATCCAAATTTGAAATTTGAATTATTAGAACATTTTGGAAAATCTGATTTTATAGAAGATATTATATTAAGAGATATTAATATTAAATGATAAAGTAACATTTTTTTAGTACAAAAAAGAGTTTTAAATATATAAAATAAGAAATAAAATAAAAAAAGGAGAAATCATGTTAAGAGAATTAATTCTTACAACAGTTGGTGCGGGTTCTTTATTAAGAGAGAAAATTGAGGATGAAGTAAAAATTCTTGAGAAAAAAGGCAAAATTAAAAAATCTGATGCCAAAGATTTCTTGAAAAAATTAGAAAAAAAAGGAAAACTTGAAGATAAAAAAATAAAAAAAGAGCTTCGAGGTCACTTAAAAGAGCTAATAAATGAATTGGGGTTAGTTACAAAAAAAGATTTGAAGAAATTTAAAGAAGAGTTAGAAAAATAGTGGAGAATAGTATGACAGATTTGTCTAAAATGAGGCAAGAATACACTTCAAAAGGTTTAGAGATAGAGGATTTAGATGAAAATCCTTTTAAACAGTTTGAAACTTGGTTTAACAACGCTTTAGAAGCAAAACTGATAGAACCAAATGCCTTTACACTAAGTACAGTAGGCCTTGATTTAAAACCAAGTCAAAGAACTGTACTTCTAAAAATGTATGATAATACAGGTTTTAGATTTTTTTCAAATTATAATAGTAAAAAATCACTACAAATAGAAGAGAATCCTTATGTTTCAGCTCACTTTGCATGGCTTGGATTAGAAAGACAAGTAAGAATTGAAGGAAGTATAAAGAAAATCTCAAAGGGTGAGTCTTTGAAATACTTTTTATCTCGTCCAAGAGGTAGTCAAATTGGTGCCTGGGTTTCTCACCAAAGTCAAGTAGTAAACTCAAGAACAATACTTGAAACAAAATTTGATGAAATGAGAAAAAAATTTGCTAAAGGAGAAGTTCCTTTTCCTTCATTTTGGGGTGGATATGAGATTGTTCCAACATATTTTGAATTTTGGCAAGGTGGATTAAATAGACTTCACGATAGATTTGTTTATGAAATTAAAAATAACAGTTGGGAAATATATCGTTTAGAACCATAGGAGATAATATGGCTTGTAATAAATGTAATCAAAAATTTGGATTTGAAAATCTTCCATCAAAAATTTATTTTATTAGTGAATATGATGAACTAATGTCAAAAAGTAGAATATTTTTAATGAAGCTTGGTTTAGATGTTTATAAAGTTCATGATTTGCACTATATAAAGACTGAAAACACAAAAGAGTTTTTTTATTCAAATATTGATGCTATAAAATCAAACTTTAATCTACTAGAAACAGAAGATATAAAACTATTTATTGAATACGAAGACGTAGGATTTTCTTACAAAACAGTTTTAAATTCCAAACCAATGCAAAGGTTTTTGAACTTAATAGATGATAAAGATTTTTTTGATGTTATAAATAATCAATCACTAACATCACATTTCCAACCAATTATAGAATCAAAAAACAATTCAATTTATGGTTATGAATGTTTAATTAGAGGGGTAAATCCTGATGGTTCACTAATGTATCCAGATGTTTTATTTAAAAAATCAACTAGAAATGATATGAACTTTAATTTAGACAGACTTTGTAGGGAAAGTGCTTTAAAAACTGCTGCAACAAAAAAGATTGATAAAAAAATATTTATCAACTTTATACCAACTACAATTTATGACCCAGAATTTTGCCTAAGGTCAACTGTCAAATGGGCTAAACAATTAGAGTTTGACCCATCAAATATAATTTTTGAAGTTGTAGAAACAGAACAGGTGAGAGACCAAAAACACTTAAAAACTATTTTAGAATATTATAGAAATGAAGGCTTTAAGATAGCATTAGATGATGTAGGAGAAGGATATTCAGGATTAAATAGAATTATAGATTTAAAACCTGACATTATAAAAATTGATAGAAATATAATAAAAGAGATTGATACTAATGAGTTAAAACAATCAGTTTACAAAGCATTATATAATTTATCAAAAGAAAACGGTATTGAGATACTAGCTGAAGGCATCGAGACAGCTTATGAATTAGATGCTATAAAAGATATAGGTGTTGATTATATGCAAGGTTATTACTTTTCTAAACCAATGCCAGAACCAATAAGAAAAATAAAAGGATAAATTATCAAAAACTATTCACCATTTAGAATATACAAAGTATTTTTATTTTTATTAACAATCTATATGGTTATAAAAAAAAGGGATAGATTTTTAATATTTAAACCTTTATCTCCTAAAAGATTAAAAAAATATATCTTGGACTTGGGTGCAAGTTTTATTAAACTAGCTCAAGTATTAGCAACAAGAGCTGATTTTTTCTCTAAAGAGTATTTAGAAGAATTAAAATCATTGCATGACCAAATTCCACCTATGAAAGAAAAAAGATTTAATGAAGTTTTTAATACAGCTTTCAAAGATAAAAGTATATTCAAAGAGTTTGAAAATGAACCTATAGCTTCAGCTTCAATTGGACAAGTACATATTGCATACTTGCAAAATGATAAAAAAGTTGCAGTAAAACTAAGACGTTATGGAATAAAAAAACAAGTTTTAGCTGATATAAAAATAATAAATTTTTTTAATAGATTATTTAATCCCCTATTCTCTTCATATACAAAAAACTCTATTGATGCAGTTATCTCTGAGTTTTCTAAAATGATTGTTCAAGAAGTAAGTTTAAATCAAGAGTTGCAAAACTTAAAAAACTTCAAGAAAGTGTATAAAAAAGAGAAAATTAGATTTCCAAAAGCTTATAGAAAATACTCATGTGATGATGCCTTAGTTATGAGTTTTGAAGAGGGATTTAGATTTGATGATAAAGAGAATATTTTAAAACATAATATTGATTTTAAAAAAATCATTTCAAATCTAGTAAATTTTTACACTACTCAAATGCTTATAAACGGATATTTCCATGCTGATCCACATCCTGGGAATCTTCTAGTTAATACAAAAGGGGAATTGATACTTTTAGATTTTGGTATGGTAAAAACTGTTCCAAATGAAAAAAGAGTAGCAATTATTGAACTTATTAAAGCAGCAAATGAACAAGACTATGAAACATATATTAGTGCAAGTAAAAGATTAGGAACAATAGCCTATGAAGCTCCAACTGCACAATTAGCTGAGTTTACTTCAAAAATGTTTGACATATTTTCAAATGATAGTCTTGATAGTCAATCTATGCAAACTTTGGCTTTTGATGTATTAGAAGGAACTAGAGATTTACCTTTTAAACTTCCAAGTGATGCAATATATATTTTACGAGTTAGTGCAATAATCGAAGGCTTGGGAACTACTTATATTGAAAACTTTAATGGAGTAAAAGATATTTTACCTCTACTTATTAAAAATATACCAAAAGCTATTGGAGCAAAAGAATCTATAACTGAAACTATAATTGAAGAGTTTAAAGAGTTACCTTTTATTACAAAAGATTTTAAAACTATGATAAAAAAAGCTAGTGAAGGAACCCTTGAAGTTGAAGTTTCAAAAAATCAAATGGAGTATATCTTTAAGATATCTAAAGAGTATATAAAAAGTAGTTTTATCTCTTTTGCTTTTATCTTTGCATCAATTTTTTATCTTCTTTATGGATTTGAACCAAAAGAAATTTCAATAGTTTTATTCCTTTTTGGATTTATAAGGTTGTTTTACAAATGAAAAATTTAGATTTAACAAATGAAGAAAAATACAGAATAGTTGAGATGGCTTGGCAAGACAGAACAACTTTTGATGTAATAAAAACTCAATTTGATTTATCTGAGAATCAGATAAAAAATTTAATGAGAGAGTTTATATCTCCTAAAGCATATAAAAGATGGAGAAAAAGAGTTCAAGGTCGAGTTACAAAACATAGAAAAAGAGTCGAATTTAAACCAATTAGATTTCAAGGACCATGGTAATGTATAGATTTGGATTATTTTGCTCATTAAGTGATAACTCTTTATCAACAAATAGAACAATAAATTTAAAAAATCTTAAATATGAAAATATTGAAAAAAAACTACTTCAAAATGCAGAAGAGTTAGTAAAACTATTAGATTATTGTGAAGATAAAGATTTTAAAGTGTTTAGATTAGGTAATAGTTTTATCCCTTTTTTATCCCATAATCTCTTTGAAGATTCATGGTTGGAAAAGATTAAACCTATTTTAAAAGATACAAAAGAGAAAATATCTAAGTATAACACTAGAATAACTATACATCCCGGACAATATACAGTTTTAAACTCTACAAATGATATGGTTGTAAAAAACTCTTTAAGGGAGTTGGAAAGAGTTTTTTGGCTTTTTGACCAACTTGGTATAAATAATGAAGGAACAGTTTTAATCCATGGTGGTGGAGCATATGGAGATAAAACTTCAGCCATAGAGAGATTGATTAAAACAATTGAAGAAAACCCATGGCTAAAAAAACGATTAGCTTTAGAAAATGATGAGAAAGTATATACAGCAAATGAGATATTAAATATCTGTAACTTTTGCTCTATTCCTATGGTATTTGATATATATCATCATACTTTGAATCCTAGTGAATTTGAAGCAAAAGATATATTAAAAACTTGGGGAAATAAAAGACCTAAAGTACATTTATCGTCTAAAGGGGAAGGAAGATTTGGGAAGCATGGAGATGAAATTTTTTTAAAAGATTTTATTGAATTAAAAAATATGTTCAAAGAGGCTACTAAAGAGATTGATATTATGGTTGAAGCAAAGAATAAAGAGTTTGCTATAAAAAACTTAAGAAAAGAGATTTTAGAAAACAATGAATAATAAAAATAAAACTCTTTATGATATCAAAGAGGTAACAAAAGCATGTGCTAAAGGTGAAACAGTAAGTTTTGCAATCACTAGTAAAAACAAATATTCATTTTTTTATTCACCTATTATCAATATAAATACAACACAAATAAAGAGTTTAAACATATCTCGTATCAAAAACCAAAAGATTTACTTTTTTACTTTCTAAAACTAGTTTCTAAAATCTCTTTTGGATACTACAAACTAACTTATGATTATAATATTGCAAACTGCAATAAAAACTAAAATACTAAAAATAAAAAGTTAAAATATCTGTATGAAAAAAGATATTTTTGAGAAAATGGAAATCTTAGCAGATAGTGCTAAATATGATGTATCATGTAGTTCTAGTGGAAGTGACAACAACTATAAAACTGGACAAATTGGTGCAACTCATAAAAGTGGTATTTGCCACACTTTTACAGCTGATGGTAGATGTGTTTCTTTACTCAAAGTACTTTTAACAAACCATTGCATTTATGATTGTGTATACTGTATAAATAGAAAATCAAATGAGATAAAAAGAGCTGCTTTTGCCCCAAGAGAACTTGCCGATATTACTATAAACTTTTATAAAAGAAATTATATAGAAGGATTGTTTTTAAGTAGTGGAATTATTGATAGTGAAGACCATACTTCAAATCTAATATTAAGGGCTTTAAAAATACTAAGATATGAATACCATTTTAATGGATATATTCATGTAAAACTAATACCAGGGACTGATGAAAAAATTATTGAACAAATAGTTGCTTTAGCCAATAGAGTTAGCTCAAACATTGAACTTCCTAGTGACAAATCCTTAAAACTTTTAGCTCCAAATAAAACAAAAGAGAGTGTACTTCAACCTTTAAAATATGCAAGAGATATAAGCCTTGAAAAAGATACAAAACCAATAGGCATGAGTACACAACTAATAGTTGGAGCAACACCTGAAAGTGATAAAGATATTTTAAAACTAAGTTCTGTTTTATATGATAAAGCTCTTTTAAAAAGGGTTTACTATAGTGCTTATATTCCGGTAAATGATGATAAAAATCTACCTGCGATTGTTACAAAACCTCCTTTACTTCGTGAACATAGACTTTATCAAGCTGATTGGCTTTTAAGATTTTATGATTTTTCTTGGGATGAAATTGTAGATGATAGAAATCCAAATCTTGATGAAGATGTTGATCCAAAAACATTTTGGGCATTAAATAATTTACAATTTTTTCCTATGGAGATTAACAAAGCTTCAAAAGATGAACTCCTTAGAATTCCAGGTATTGGAGTAAGGGGAGTATTTAAAATACTTAAAGCAAGAAGATTTAAATCTTTAGATTTTGATGATTTAAAAAAATTAAAAATATCACTTAAAAGAGCAAAATATTTTATCACTTGCAAAGGAAAGTACCAAAAAGATACTCCTTTAGAGCAGGATAGAATTAAAACAGCTCTTCTAACATCTAAAATCAACACAAAAGTAAATCAACCTTCACTTTTTGATTTGCAATATTCTTCTATAACAGGTGAATTATGATCTTAGTTTATAATGGGAGTTTTGAAGGGTTTTTAACTCTTGTTTATGAAGTTTATTATAAAAAGTTAAACCCTGAAAAGATTTTAAAACAGATACCACAAATACTATTAATGGATGAGATAATTACGATTGAAGTTGATATACAAAAAGCAACAAAAGTATTAGATGCTATAAAAACTAATTTTGATAAAAAAAATTTTGAACTTATCTTAAATATATTTATGTGTGATACAAAAGAGTTTGAAGTAGAATTATTAAAATATATAATAGTTGGGTTCAAAGATAAAAATGAACTTTTTAATATAAACAATAGTGAAGTTTTCTTTTTACAAAATTTAGAAAAAGAGCTTTTTAGAAGTATTCATAAAATGTATGGTTTTACTAGATTTGAAGAGTTAGAAGATAATACTTTATACTCAAAAATTGATACAAAATACAACATGGTTTATTTTCTTGGCAAACACTTTTTTAGAAGATTAAACAATCAAAACTTTATAATCCATGATTTAAAAAGAGAATTGGCATTTGTCAAAGTAGGACAAAAAACTTCTATAGAAAAAGTTATAGATTTCAAACAACCTAACCTATCAGAAAATGAAGAAAAGTTTACAAAACTATGGAATAGATTTTTTAATGCAATTACAATAGAATCAAGGAAAAATAAAAAATGTCAACAAAATTTTGTACCCTTTATATATAGAACATATATGACAGAATTTTTATAAAAAGACATCAAAATTATACTAAAAATCTTAAAAATAGTATAAAATGAAATAAAAAGGAAAAAAATGAAATATATTATCTCTTCAATATTTATATTACTCTTTCTAACAGGGTGTGCAAATAAAGACCCTAGAATACAAAGTGTTGATAACTTAGACTTGCAACAATACACGGGAAAATGGTATGAGATAGCTAGATATGAACACTTCTTTGAAAAAAACTGTAAAAATGTAAGTGCTACATACTCTATAAAAAAGAATAAAAATATAAAAGTTATAAATAGATGTGAAGATATAACTACAAATGAGAAAAAAGAAGCAATTGGTGAAGCAAAAAAAGTTGATAATAAAAACTCAAAACTAAAGGTTACTTTCTTTTGGCCTTTTTATGGAGACTATTGGGTTATTATGCTAGCCGATGATTACTCTTATGCAGTTGTTAGTGAACCTACAAAAGAGTATTTATGGATACTTTCACGAACAAAAAAACTTCCAAAAAATATTCAAGATGATATTTTAGAGAAACTAAAAAATCTTGATTTCGATACAGATAAATTAATCTGGACTATTCAAGAATAGTAATGTGGTAGTGTTAAAAACCTTGTATCAATCTGATAGAATTTATAATTCTAAAAGATTGAACAATGAATCAAATATTTGATTTAAAGCTTATAAAGTCAAAATGTGAGATTTTCTAATCTTATTCTAAAATTGTGAAGATTGTGACATAACATTTAACTACATAATATCTAAAGTTAATACCAAACGCTTTTCATTTTTTATCAATTCTGGTGAACGGTGGACTAAGCCAGCACTTTCGTTACCTTTCCAAAGCGTACCTTTGAGCAATGCAACATCGCCACAATCTAGTTGTTGGATATCACTTTCACTTTGATAAAGTCCAGATTCACTGTCAGGCAAGCCGTTACAACCCCACCCCAGTTTTGTTTGATTAACCACCTCGTGTGGTAGCCATTCTGTAGCCATACCTTGATAGGTCGTCACAAGACGACAAGGCACTTTGTCCACATGAAATTTAGGGCACATCGCTCGATCTAAAACTTTCAAACGCATGCCTGCTTCTTTAAGTTCAAACAAATAACAAAACATATCCACAAGCTCAGCAATATCTTCACTAACTTCGGTCATATTGTTATCAAAAGATTCACTAATACGAGAAAGTGCATCTTGTGGTGTTAAAGTCATCTCCTTTTGAAATGTAGAATTCAATGCTAAAAATTCTTTCACCGAAAATTGTTTTTCACGTCGCCAAATAGCTATATTAATCTCTGCCTTATAGATATCACTCAAAACTGTTGGCTGTTTATCTTGAGCCATATGTCGGGTCATGCCTCTAGTAGTATTAATGTTCACCAAGCATATTCCTTATTTTTTTATACATATCTTTTGCATCTTTATTTGATAGTTTTTTTTCTTCAATCAGTTTTAAAACTTGATTTAATTCTTCAATAAAAGATACAATATCTTTTTTTGCTTCAATAATCTCTTCTTCGTCATTTCCTTTTTCTATTTCTTCATTTAATTCATCTAAAAAAACTTGTGATTCTGGTAGCATTACATTAAATATTATACTTTCTAATTCTACTTTTATATTTTTCACTTATCTCCTTATTTTTAGTTGTTTGTCATAGCCAAATTTAATTGATTCATCCTCAATTTTCTTTTTAACAAGTTCATGCTCCCAATTATGTCTTTTGGCAAAATTCTCAATCTCTATTTCTCTTTATTCCAAAGTGCAAAATATAAATATTCTCTTTAAAAATGGTTTAGGAATTTGTATTGCAAGCATTTGAAAATAGTTTTCTTTACAGCTTTTAGAACAAAAAGCTTTATTCATAGGTATTTTTTTACCACAGTAAAGGCAATTTGACATTATCTTTCCTTTTTATATCCAAAGAACTTTTTTTAAGATTGTTTTGACCCATCATAACAACTTCTATTTGCTTATCCTTTTGCAAAAACTATGCAACTTAATTACAATTAAGAATTTTATCAGATAATTATTAAGTGCAACTTAGTTGCATAATTGGTTTTCTTTGTAGTGTTTTATTTAAGATTTAAGAATTTGATTAATATTATTTACTTAACTCATCTTCATGAAATCTCTAATTAAAAGTAATATTATAAGTTTAAATTATAATGATATTCATAAGTTTTATTTAATTTTCTTATATTATAATTTCAAAAATTAAATGCAACTTAGTTGCACCAAAGGAAAGAATTGAAAAAAATATTAGTTGGGTCAATAGTTTTAAGTGGATTATTATACGCACAAAATACAAATATCACATATGAATATGGAGTAAAAGATTATAGCAATTCTATGACTAAAATAGATGGAAAAGTACAATATATAGGAATTTCACATAAGATATCTAATCATATGATTAGCTTAGGTTATCAAGGAGATAATGTAGATAGACAACACTCTATCACAAAAGCAAACCTTCCATCTCTTGATGTTGAAAAATATAGTGCAAAATATACATATAAAATAAATGATAAAGCAAATTTGAAAGTTAGTTATATAAAGATTATTGATAATTTAGCTCCAACAGATCAAGGAAAAGTTTATGGTCTTGGTGGAGATTATACTATTCTAAAAGGATTAACAGCAGGATTAAATATTTATAAAAGTGATTATGAAACTTTTGATGTAAACCAATATGATTTTATCCTTTCAAAAGGTTTTAAAATTGATAATTTAAAACTAAAAACAACTGTAATTGCTAAAAAAATAGATATTGATGGTATCAAATATGGTGGATATACTTTTAAAGATAAAGACTACTTTACTACAGGTTTAAAACTTGGAGCAAATTACAATGGTTATGTAGCAGGACTTGGTGTATTTTTTGGGAAAAGAGCATTTACAGTTCTTGATAATGGTGTAAAAGTTCAACACCATGCAATGGAACAAGATAAAACATATATGTTAAGTTTTGGAAAGAGATTTAAAGATTTTGATATTATGGCTAAATACTCCTTTCAAAATGGAAAAGAACTACCTGAAAATAGAGATGATGTAGATACAAAAGTTGTAACTTTGTCTTTAACTTATAAATTTTAATATTAATAAAATTGAAGTGGTTTATAGTTCAAAGCTATATTGCTACTTCTTTATTTCTAAAATTAGTTAATTTGAACTATTAAGAGAAAAGGGGTTAAAGAAAAATAAGTTCAATAACCTGTAGATTTTAGACAAATTTGGCTAAGTAAAATTAACTATACTAAAATTCTAAAAATTATCGAACTTTGACACAAAACTCTGAACAGTCTCAGCAATATCTACTTTAAGATATTTGCTATCTCTTTTATAGCCTCTTCATTTTTAATATTTAATTTAATCTCTATTCTTCGTGAAGCTTCTTTATCCTCTTTGCCATCTTTGTCATAGATTAAATCTAAATATGACCTTCCACTTGCAACTACCAATTGTCTTAGTTTTTCTTTGTTTTTAAAATCAAGGGAAAGAAGATAATCCATTACAGAGAATGCTCTTTTTTGAGAAAGATCCAAATTATACAAGAATCCTCCAACAGAGTTTGTATGCCCTTCTATTGCTATAGTATCAATATATTTATTTATCTCATCATTTTCTAAAATAGTTTGAAAGTAGTCATAAATTGCATTTTTTAAAAAAGTTTGTGAACTTGGCTTTAATTCTGACTTTCCTTCATCAAATAATACATTTGAAGATAAACTCAAGTTTCCACTTTTTGGGTCAATATTTATGTTTTTTCCCAATTTTTCTTTTAAAAGAGTTATAACTTTTATTTTAATACCCGTTAAGTTTTTTATTTTAGTTTTTGTACTCTCTAACTCTTTTGCTAAAATATCATGCTCATTTTGAGTATTATCAAGTTTTGTTTGAATAACTTTCATCTCATCTTCAAGCTCTTGATTTTTCTTTTTAAATAATTCAACTAATTTACTAATCTCCAAATTTTTAGAAACCATCTCTTCTAACTCTTCTTTTGACTTAGTTGATAGTTTTTCAAACTCTTCATCTTTTAAAACTAATGTTTGTTTTAAATCACTTAATTTTAACAATAATTTTTGTTTCTCTTTATCTAAACTATTTAATTTTTCTTCTATCTCTTTTTTTGATAATATTGACAACTCTAACTTGTCTTTATTCTCTTCAAGTAACTTTTGCTTCTCTTGTACAGTTAATTTTAATTGTTCATTTTCTAAAATTCTCTCTTTTAATCTCTTTTCTAGATCACTATTAGAATTTTTGGTATCTTTTAACTCCAAGATTATATTTTTTAGTTTCATCTCTTTTTGTTCTAATTCTTTTTTGTTTTTTTCTAGTGCAATTTTCTCTTTTTCTAAAGTCTTTTCAAGAAGATTACTCTCACTTTGAAGCAAAGTATATTTAACAATAATAGCTCCAATTAAAAGAATAAATACAAAAAGTAATCCTGCCATTAAGTCAGCATAAGATATCCAAAAATTTGTATTATTATTGTTTTTATTTTGCATTTATTAAATCTTTACCCAATTCTTTTAAATCGTTTGAAACTAATTGAAAAGAGGATAACACAGAGTAAATCTCAGCTTTTACTGCTTTATCATTTAGATTTTGTTTTTCTAAACTCTTTTCATACTCATAACTAATCTTTTTAATACTTTTTTCAATCTCTTCAAAACTTTCTAAAATATTCTCTTGCTTTTGTGAACTTTTTTCAAACATTGATGAAAGGTTTATATAATTTGTTGATATTTTATTTTCTATAGATAAAAAAGCTCTATTTATATCATCTAAATATTCTAATTTCTTTTTAACTAATTCATCCATTTTAAATATATAATCAGGAGTTAATATCTCTTGTACTTTTTCTAAAATAGTATTTTGGTTCCCTTGCGATAACTTTAATAGTTCAATTTCATCTTTGCTCCAAATTCTATCTTTATAAGAACTTTTTATACTATTAATTTCATATTCAATTTTTGTTAATCCCCTTTTCTCAAAAAAAATCCACCAAATTGATAAAAATATCCCATAAATTGATGCATAAAATGCAGTACCTACACCACTTAGTAAAATAGTAATCTCATTTTCCAAAGCTTGTTTTGAATCCACTGTAAAATCTGGCATAGATATAGCTATTGCTGTAAAAGTTCCTAAAATACCCAAAGTTGGGAAGATAGATGAAGCAACATTTGCAAAATTGTCATTTCGTAAACCTAATAAAAACTTTTCAAAATAATCATCTAAAGATGCATAAGACTTAGTTTTCCCATTAAATGTTATCTCTCTTTGGTTTAAATAAGAATCTAATTCTTCATTATTTTCTAAAATCTTATTTCTAAAAAGTGCAAAAGAATACCAGGCATTGTGTGAAATAAAAAACATAAAAATAAAAAGGATTAGAAAAATAATTATAAGAGAGTGGATCTCAACTTTTAAAGGTATTATTTGTAAAAAACCTAAAAGAATAAATATAAATAAAAAAATAGGTAAAGATAAAATCACCAAAAACCTTGGTGAATTATTCATTTTCTGATTACTGAAAGTAGGCATTTTTTCCTCCATAAATTATTAATAAAATACTCTAAAAAGGAAAATAAAGGTTAATAGATTATGGTCTATAAACCCTTATATTTTTATACCCTTTAGAGTCTATAAGATATTGTGCATGCAATTGACTTAATATACCTTTTTCACAATAAAAAAGATACTCTTTATTTTGTGGTAACTTTTCAAATTCTGATTTAAGTTTATAAAATGGAATTTTTAGTGTTTCACAAGATGTTTCAATACATTCATCATTTTGCCGAATATCAATTACTGTATAGTTACCACTTGAGATATTATTTACAACTTCTACTTCACCAATATCATTTACATCAGCAACAATTTCATCTACATTGATTTGTATTGCATTTTCAACTGCTTTATCTAAAACTTCATAGTTAAATTTTTTAGCTTCTTTTTCCATTCTGTCAAAAGAACCATGCGTTACTGGATTTTGTGAAATTACACCACAATACTCAGGCATCGCTTCTGCAAATTTTCTTGTACCAATTTCATTTGCTATATCAATAATTTGTGGCTTATTCATAGTAGAAAGTGGTCTTAAAACAAGTTTATTTGTAACTTGGTCAATTAAAGCAAGGTTTCTTAATGTTTGACTTGAAACTTGTGCTACACTCTCCCCTGTTAATAAAGCATCAATACCTAAATTATTTGCAACTTTTTCAGAAGCCATTAACATAAGTCTTTTTAAAGTAACTCCCATATATGATTGTGAAGTTGAATTAAATATCTCTGTAACAACATCCTCAAAAGGGATTGAAGTAAAAGTAACTCTGTGTGAAGAACCAAATTTATTCCAAAGATAGAAAGCTACTTGTTTTACACCAATTTCATGGGCAACACCACCTAAATTAAAAAATATAAAGTGTGTTTTTATCCCTCTTTTCATAGTAAGATAACTTGCAACTGTTGAATCAAACCCACCAGACATTAAAGACAAGATATCCCCTTGTGTACCCAATGGGAAGCCAGAAACACCTTGGTATTTATTTGTAATGATATTTAATTGTTTATGAACTAATTCTACATTTATCTTAACTTCTGGATTTCTTAAATCAACTTTACTAGAAGGATTATTTGCAAGCATATAACCTCCAACTGTTCTTTCAATATCAGTTGATTTAAACTCCTGCTGACCTGTTCTTTTTGCTCTTACAACAAATGTTTTATCTTGAATAACATGAGACATTTTCTCATTTATAATTACTTTCATCTCATCTAAAGTAGTAACATTGTCTATTTGTATAGCTTCAAGAACAACTTCTATCCCAGATGTTTCTAGTAACTTTTGTCTAACTTCAACAACTACATCTATAGGACAAACAACTTCTATTTTGTCAAAAAGTTTTTTATACTCAATCTCTTCAGATATTCTTCCTAAAATCTTTTTTAAGTTTGCAAAAAGTTGGTCTATCATTTGCCTTTTTGCTTTTGTTCCTTTAATCATAATTTCTGGAAAATATTTAACAATAAATTTTTGAGTTTTAACTTCTGATTCAATCATATAACGCACATACCTTTTAATAAATAAAGTGAATTATATCATAAGAAATGAAATAACATATAAAAGATATTCTGGTAAAATAAAATTTACAAAATTAACTAAGGAATATAAAATCAAAAAAAGCGCAATTCTTACATTACTATTATTATCTATGACAACAATGATGTCAAATGTTGCCATAGTTACAACCCTACCTAGACTTCAAAACTATTTTTCAAACGTTGATAATATCGAATTTTATTCAAGATTGATTTTAACTTTACCATCACTTGTAATAGCTTTTCTTGCTCCATTTATGGGACATCTTATTTTTAAATTTGGAAAGAAAAAATCCGCAATTATAGCATTACTTATTTTTGCTATTGCAGGAAGTGCAGGCTTATATTTGGAAACAATTGAAGAGTTTCTTATATCAAGATCTGTTTTTGGTATAGCGGTATCAACACTAATGATTGTTTCAACTTCATTAGTTGGAGATTATTTTAAAGATGAACAAAGACATAAATTTATGGGATACCAAAGTGCCTTTATAGCAATTGGTGGTATCTTTTTTGTTTTTGGTGGTGGATTTCTATCTGATATAAATTGGAGATTCCCTTTTGGTATATATTTAATAGGTTTAATTCTTTTACCAATGGTCTTATTTTTTCTTTATGAAGTACCTAATAAAATTGAGATACAAACTGAGATATCAATAACTCTTCCTAAAAAACTCTTAGGTATATATTTTCTAGGATTTTTTTATATGTTAATATTTTTTGTACTACCAACACAAATGCCTTTTTTGATAATTGATCATTTTGGTGGTACTGGTAAAATGACTGGTTCTATAATAGCATTAGCATTTTTGTCAAATGCTCTAGGTGCAATTACATTTTCAAAACTAAAGAAGAAATATAATTTTTCAACAATCTACATCATAGGTTTATGTATTGTTGCTATAGGATTTACAGGTATTGGATTAGTTAAAAATATATATCTTTTTTATCTAACTGCCCCTATCTTAGGTTTTGGTGGAGGAGTAATGATGACTAACATAACGGCTTGGATGCTAAGTTGTACAACTTTTGAAAAAAGAGTTAAAGCTTCAGGTTATCTCACTGGCTCATTATTTTTAGGTCAATTTTTCTCTCCAATTGTATTTCATCCTTTAATTACTATAGTTGGGGTTCAAAACTTTTTTGAAGTGGTTGGAGCTTTTTTATTTATTCTTATTATAATAACTTTAATTTATAAAAAAACTCGTTCTTATGCAGATTAAAATTAATCTGCATAATTATAAATAAGCTCTCAAATAAGATTTATCTATTAAATCCTTTTTATTAAACTCTTTAGCAGCTTTAAAAACAAAATTTGAATCTCTAAGTAGTTCTCTACCATAAGCAACAAAATCACAAGTACCCTCTTCTAACAATAACTCACCTTGTTTTGCTGTAGTAATAAGTCCAACAGCAATCACAGGAATATTAATATTAGTTTTTATCTCTTTTGCATAATCACATTGATACAAAGGAACAAGTTTAGGCATCATATCAGGTTCTTTTAGATTTCCTCCAGCAGATACATGAATAGAATCAACTCCAACTTTTTCTAACTCTTTAGATAAATAGATTGAATCCTTAATATTCCAGCCATCAGTTTGCCATTCACTAGCAGAGATTCTAACTATTAATGGCAAAGAAAGTTCTTCTTTTAATAACTTAGCAATTTCAAGTGTAAGTCTACATCTATTTTCTAAACTTCCACCATATATATCATCTCTTTTATTTGTTAAAGGGGATAAAAACTCACAAAGTAAATATCCATGGGCTGCATGAAGTTCTAAAGTATCATATCCAACTTCTTTTGCTCTTTTCCCAGCATCTAAAAAATATTTTTTTATTTGTTCAATTTCATTGATATCTAATTCTTGAGGTATTTTGAAAGGTTCTGTTTCATCAAATGCTATAGATGATGGAGCAACAGGAATTGAAGATTTTACTATACTTTTTCTTCCAGCATGGGCTAACTGGATTGCAATTTTTGAATCAAAACTATGCACACTATCTACAAGTTTTTTATGGCTGTATTTTTGTGAATCATCCCAAAGCCCTAAATCATTATTTGAGATTCTACCTTTAGGTTCAACTGCAGTTGCTTCAATAATAATTAAACCAACACCACCAATTGCTCTTGCTGTATAATGAGAAAAGTGAAAAGCTTTTACCTCTCCACTTTCATCACTTTTGTACATACACATAGGAGCCATTATAACTTTATTTTTTAAGTGACAAGTTCCAATACTGCCACTATTTAAAAGTTTACTCATTGTAACTCCTATCTATTTAATATACTCTACAACATCCTCTAGTTTATCTCTTTGTTGTTCAGATTGTGGATTAACTCTATATCCAAAAGGAAGAACTAATGACAATTGATATTTTGTTGTATCTAAGCCTAAAATCTCTTCAACTTTTTCTTTTTCAAAACCTTCAATAGGACAAGAATCAATTCCTTTTATAGCAGCAGCTGTCATCATATTTCCAGCAGCAATATAAGTTTGTCTAGCTGTCCATGAATAAATATTTTCATTGCTACTTAATGTTTGGGCTAAATGATTTGCATATAGATTTAAATAAAACTCATATTTTTCTTCTGGCATTTCACGTCTTCCAAATTTTTTTCTAGGAACTCCTGATTCAGGCTTAACAGCATCAATAGCAGCTAAAATAATTACTAAATGTGAACAAGATGTTATTTGTACTTGATCCCAGCAAGCAGGTCTAAGTTTTGCTTTTAATTCTTCATTTGTGATAACTAAAAACTTCCAAGGTTCCATACCAAAAGATGAAGGTGATTTTCTACCTGTTTCAAGAATATAAGTCATATCCTCATCAGAAATTTTTTTTGTTTCATCAAATGCTTTACAAGCATGTCTAAAATCCATAGCTTCCATAAATGTTTTTTCCATATTAATCCTTTTAAAATTTGATTTTTTCTAATTTCTGTACATTCATTGAAAATACTTTGCCATCAATAAAATTAGAAAACTTTAAAAAATGTTCTTTTTGAGTATGATTTTTTAAAAACTCCTTATTTTCCCAAATCTCTATAAAAGTAAATGAGTTATCTTTTCCTAACTCCTTGTGTAATTCATAAGAGATACAACCTTCATCATATTTATTTGTTTTTTCATGAAGTTCAACTAATGCTTTATAAACTTCATTAGTAAATTCCTCTTTTATAGTAATATTAGCTACTACAATTACATTTTTCAATAATTATCCTTTAATCAATAAATTTGAAACCTTGTTTTGTATAGTTTTCTTCAATTTTCCTAAAATAGATATTTTTATAATAACTTGCAGTTTGTTCGCAATATGATTGTAAATAGTTCATATTATTATCAACTCTGAATTTTTTCATCTGTTTTTCATATAATAAAACACCATCTTTTACTTTTTTATCATCATATTTATCTTCAAATGCAAAGCTTTCAATTGGAATTCTAGGTTTCAAAGGAGCATCTTCGGCTTCTTTTGTAGGTACGCCAATAGTAGTTCCCACGATTGGAAATGTTTTTGGAGGAAGTCCTAATAACTCAATTATAGCAGCTGGTTCGTTTCTAACAGCACCAATGGCAGTTGTACCGTATCCTAATGATTCTGCACTTATTTGTATCGCATTTAACATAATTCCAGCATCAACAGCACCTACAAGTACACCCTCAGCTGATTTGTCAATTTGATGCTCTTCTCCAGTTTGCTCAACGGCAAAAATAGTTCTATTAAAGTCAACACATATAAAAATAAATACATCTGCAGTTGCAACTTGTTGTTGTCCACCACAAAATTCTGCTATTTGTTTTATTTTATCTTTATCTCTTGTATATACTAAAGATATTTGTTGTCCATTTATAGAAGTTGGACATCTTTGTGCTGTTTTTATAATGAGTTCAAGATCTTCTTCTTTTACGCTTTCACCTGTAAATTGTCTTATAGATTTTCTTGAACTTAGTTGTTTAATTACTTGATTCATTGTCATCCTTTTTTGATTGATAACTATTTAAAATTTTTTTCAAGAACGGAATCGAGTTTTTTTAATTCAGTCTCTAAATCTAAATCACCCTTATAAACATCATGTATAGAATAAGTTTTTAAAGGTTCTAATCCACAAAATTGAAAAGTTTTGTGTGCTACAAAATTAGCTTCGTCTAAACTTAAGCCTTCAAAGAAACCATCTTTGTTGCTAAATTCTGTTTCAGGACAATTATATGTAAGACTTAACATATAATCTTTTCCTTTTAACAATCCACCACTACCATATTTTTTTGATGGATCTTTTCTACTTCTACCATCATCTTTATATGTAACTGTTCCAGCACCACCTGAGAAAACTTCATCCATATATTTTTTTGTTTTCCAAGGAACACTCATCCAATAAACTGGATATTGAAAAAAGATATGGTCTGCCCAAGAGAATTTATCTAACTCCTCTTCTACATCGTAACCTTTATCTATTGCAGTTTCTTTTATTTCGAAACCTTCGTTTGTAAAAAACTCTTTAGCCCGATCAATTATACTTTGGGTAAGTTTACCCTCCGCAAAGTTTTCATAAAATTGATGACCATTGATAATTAAAACTTTTTTCATAAAATATCCTTTATTATTTTTGTAATTTGTAGCTGATATATCTTAAAATCAAAGAATGAAACACATCTATTTTAGCAATTTTAACAACATTTCCTTGAAGAGCAGAAGTTGTTGCAGATTTATCACCAAAATAATTACCAACTATTGTTGAAGTTCCAAATCCTAATAGTATTATAAAGATAACAGTTAATTTTAAATTTGTAATATTTTCTAAAATTGGTACTAAAAAAGTAAAAGCAATAAAGAGTCCACCAAAACATAATATTGTCAAGATTTTCATTTGATTAAAGAATTTATCGGGAGTTGTTACTTTTATATTATTAGGCAATAAAAAAACTGTACTAATAAATGCAATTATACCTAAAAGGGAAATCATAAAAAAAGCAATTCTGAAACCAAACTCTTGTTCAATATATGTTCCAAGTGGAACTCCTAATACCATAGCTACAATTGAAACTGTAAACATAACAGTAATTACATTTGCTGCTTTTTGTTTAGAAACTAATTGTGTTGCTATAGTTGCTCCAATAGAAAAGAATAATCCATATGTCAGACCAGTTATAGTTCGCGCCAATAGTAATGTTGTAAAACTAGGAGAAAATACCCAAACTATATGACCTAAAGAAAAAACAAGCATTGTTATTATTAAAACTGCATTCATATTATATTTATTAAACAAAGTTGTTAAAATTAGGGCTGCAATAGCTACTGCAACTGTATATATTGTAACTAGTAATCCTGTTGAGGATACAGAGGTTAAGAGGTCGTTAGAAATTGTTGGAAATAATCCAACTGTTACAAATTCAGTTGTACCTATTGCAAATACACTAAGTGTAAGAGCAATTAAAGCTATTGGCATGAATTATCCTTTTCATATCTTGGAGAAATTATAACACTATAAACTTAAAATACCCTTACTTTACTTTAGGTAAGTAAGGGTATTTAATTTTTTTTAATATTTGCTCTAAATCTTTTTTTAGTATTAAATAAAATAACTGCTACAAATGATAATAAACACCCAATTATTGTTGATAACATAATCTTCTCATCATATACAATCCAACTAGATACAATTGCCCCAATTGGAACAATAAACATAAATACACCAGCTTGATGTGCACCTAAATGACTTGCAGAAATAAAAAATAAAGTCATACTAAAAGTACCTGAGAAGAGTCCAATAAAAAGTATATTCCACCAAAAAATAGAGTCTAAACTTGCAAAATCAAAGGGATGATATGGCATTGCAAAAATCATATTTACAAAACTAGTTATTCCGAATACTATTAAAGTATATAACATAGGGTTTGCTCTTGAAGATGCTTTTTGAGCTAGAATTGTAACAACAGCCCATACAAGTGCACATAATAAAAAATATGAACTATTTATATTTAGAAAAGCTAATCCATCCATTGGAATTCTTAAAAGTATTATAGCTCCAAAAAATCCAACTGATAAGGCAACAACTTGTCTACTATTTACTTTTGTTCCTAAAATTAATATTGACATTACATAAGTTAGTAGTGGAACCAATGAAGTTACTATTGTTCCTCCATAACCTGCTTCACCATGTGATAAGCCAACAAAAAATAGATAATTAAATGCCGCACTTAAAAGTCCAGCTAATATCATATATATAACACCTACTTTATCTGTTTTAAAAGAGGTTTTTAAATAAAATACAACAGGAATAATACTAATAAATGAGATAAAATATCTCCAAAAAGCTGCAATTTGAGGGCTTGAGTGTTCCATAGTAACTTTTCCTGAAGTCCATGCTATTCCCCAAAAAATCATTGCTATAATCATTCCAATAAAATATTTTGTTTTATTTTCTTCTTTATTCAAAATGTTCCTTTTAAAATTTTGTGAATTATATATATTACAAACTTAAAATACACTTGCTTTACTTTAGGTAAGTTATGGAGTTTTATAGTATTTATGTTATAATCAAATTTGAAAAGGATATATTATGTATTATGTAAATAATAAAGAGTATAAATGTTCAGTTGCAATTACTCTTGATATTTTTAATGACAGATGGAAACTATCAATTATTTGGCAACTATTAGCAGGTGAAAAAAGATTTAAAGAACTGCATGAAAATATTTCGGAAATCACTCAAAAAACATTAACTGTAAAATTAAAAGAATTAGAAGAAAAAAATATTATAAATAGAGAAGTATTCCCTGAAGTTCCACCTAAAGTTGTATACTCATTAACTAATAGTGGCGAAAAATTAAAACCTGTTTTAAAAGAGATGTACGAATGGGGAATCTCATATGCAGATGAACATGGTGAAATGACTGATGAAAAAGAATGCTGTGAATTAAATATCTCAGAAAAGGCTGGTTTTAACTCTTAATGGAAAACTTTATACTTATTCTATTGTGTATTGCAATAGGATATGGGATTAGAAGATTACACATTTTTTCAAAAGATGCAGCTACAACATTAAATCAATTTGCTATTTATATCTCACTTCCAGCAATGATATTGCTTCAAATTCCAAAACTTAGTTTTTCTATGGATGCTTTAATACCTATAATTATAGCTTGGTTAGTTATGACTATTACAGCCATACTAATATTATACTTATGTAAGTTTTTTAGTTTTTCTAAAGAGATTACAGGATCATTATTATTAGTAGCAATTTTAACAAACTCTTCATTTATGGGTATTCCAATTATAAATGCTTATATAGGTGAAAGTGCTTTACCTTATGTTCTTATATATGATCAACTGGGAACTTTTATTGCACTTGCAATATATGGTACGTTTATTGCTTCATATTATTCTAGTAAAAGTGAAATTAGTTTTAAAATCATAGTTTATAAAGTATTAACTTTCCCACCTTTTTTATCATTAATTGTTGCATTGTTTTTAATGGGTGTAGAATTTAATGAAACTATTACAAAAGTTTTAAGTTCACTTGCTTCTACTATTGTTCCTATTGCTTTAGTTGCGGTTGGTCTTCAACTTCAATTTAAACTTCCAAGAAGTGAAATAAAACCTTTTAGTGTAGCTTTAACTGTAAAACTTATCATTGCACCTATTATTGCATTTGGAATATGTAAACTTTTTTCATGGGACAATCAAGCTTCAATCGTATCAATACTAGAAGCAGGAATGGCACCGATGATTACAGCAGGAGCAATTGCTTCGATGGCAGGATTAGCACCAAGACTTAGTTCTGCTATTGTTGGTTATGGAATTTTAATCTCTTTTCCAACAACATATATTATATTTAAAGTCTTAAGTTTTTAATTTTTTAAGATAATAATTAAAAACTTCACGTTTTCTAAACATTAACATTGTATTATTTTATAAAATCTATAGATAGGAATAAAAATGTTTAAACTTTTAAAGACTGCCCTAATTGCTTTAGCAATAATAAGTGCTGCAAATGCAGCAACCCTTTTACCACAAGATAAAATCAATGAATTTCAAAACTTAGCCCTTTTTAAAAAAGCTCAAATTAATATAGATAGAGGATTTGATGCAGGTGATGTTTATTTATTAAATATTACAGTTAGAGGTAAAGCACATAAAATTTATTTAACAAAAGATAAAAAATATTTGGTACAAGGTGAAATGGTAGATACAAATACTGGTATGCCTTTAACAATCCCAGATATGCCAGTAGACTTAAAACCTACACTAGGAAAAGAAGCCTTAACTTTTGGTACAGGAAAAGATGAATACGTATTATTTACAGACCCTGAGTGTCCATATTGTAAAAAATTTGAATCATATTTTCATCAAATTGAAGATAAAGTTAAAATGAGAGTTTTCTTTTATCCATTACCATTTCATAAAAATGCTAAAGACATATCTTTATATATAATGAGTAAAAATGATTATAAGAGTCAAACAAAAGCTATGACTGAAACTACAAAAGATACACCAGATTTTAAAAATAGAAAATATAAAGATGGTGAACTAAAAAAATTACAAAAACATCTTGATGAACAAATGGCAATAGCTACTAAACTTGGTGTTTCAGGAACTCCATCTGTATTTAATAAAGATGGTAAAAAAGTTTCATGGGTTGAACTTCTTCAAAAATATGGAGTTGAGTTAAAATAGATTGTTTTCACAATCTATTTTACCATACTATTTATAGCTTCAATATCTTCTTTTTCTAAAGAAAAATTAAATATCTTAAGATCTTCTATCATATGATTTTTTGAAGTAGTTCCATTTAAAGGAATAATATCTATTTGATTTAGAAATCTATAAAATATTGAAGCTGCACTTTTATTGTATTTAATTGTAAGATTACTAAATAATTCACTTTCCAAAATATGAGGGTTTGCAGTTAAAGACCAAAAACTTTCATATATTATCCCTTTTTCTTTGCACCACGCTCTAAGTTCTGTATCATACATAGTTTGTGAATAAAATCTATTTTGTAAAATAGCTGGTTTAACTTCTACTTTTTCATATAAATATTTTAATACATCTAAATCATAACAATTACTAATTCCAAGTTGCCCTACCTCATTGCTTTTTTTAAAATTACTCATTGTATTCCATACATTTAATAATTTACTTCCAGGAAAAACTGGTGAATGTAATATATAAGTATCAATATAATTTGTTTTTAAATTTTTTTTTGAAGTTTCAAACGACTTTTCAACTTGTGTTGAAATAGAATCATTTTCCAAATAAGGCATATTATTTTTATCTTGTCCATCAATAGGAGTAAACTTTGTCTGAATATAAAGGTCTTCTCTTTTTAAACCTTCTTTCAAGGCTTCTTGAATACCCTTTCCAACTAAGTTTTCTTGATAATGTCTTGGTTGACATGCTGTATCAATACCTCTAAAACCAGTTAATATAGCTTCTTTTACTAATTGAGCTGTTTTATCTTTTTTCCAAGCTGTACCATAAATCATTTTTGGTATTTTTATATTTTGATTTGAAAGTGTATATTCCATCTTTTAACCTGTTTTATTTGATTATACAAAAAAGACAAAGAAAAAAGAAAGTTTTTATGTTTATAAAGTTTATTTTTTATAAATAAAAGAAGAGTAAAACTCCTCTTCTATTTTATTATTGTTTTTTAACAAATTCTTGTTTTAATTTAATAGCTCCAACACCAGGTACTTTACAGTCAATATTATGACCATCATTACCCTCTACTAGTCTAATACCTTTAATTTTTGTACCCACTTTGATTCCTGATGAACTACCTTTTACTTTTAAATCTTTAATAACTGTTACATCATCTCCATCATTTAAAATTGTTCCATTTGCATCTTTTACAACTAAAGTATCTTCATCTTCAGTATCAACTGCATCTTTTGACCACTCGTATGCACATTCTGGACAGATTAATAAACTTCCATCTTCATAAGTATATTCACTATTACATTTTGGACAATTTGGTAGTTGCTCCATTGGTTTCCTTTAAATTTATTTTAGCTTGCAATTATAACATAAGTTAAATTACTAAAGCTTGGTTAATAAAGCTACAAAAAGATTCATTTTTTCATTTTATAAGGTTTTATTAGTTAACATTTCACAAATTTATTTCTCAGGGCAAGGTGAAATTCCTTACTGGTGGTAACTATAACTTTATAGAAGTCCACGAGCGCTTTATATTTTTATAAAGGTCAAGCAGATTTGGTGAAAATCCAAAACCAACAGTTAAAGTCTGGATGAAAGAGAATATAAAAAGTTTTACTACTGTCAAACTAATTAGGTTTGTATTACTTAAATATATCAGCCCTGATTCAATAAGTTAAATTCAATAAAAGGATTAGCTAATGAATCAAAAAATCTTAAATTGGGATTTTAAAACAAATATTCAAAATGCTATAAAAGCGCTTCAAAATGGAAAAGGTGTTGTAGTAACTGACGATAAAAATAGAGAGAATGAAGCAGATTTAATATTTTGTGCAAATACTATCACAGAAGAACAGATGGCCACATTAATTAGAGAATGCAGTGGTATTGTTTGTTTATGTTTAACTTCACAAAAAGTTGAAGAATTGCAATTACCAATGATGGTAAAAGCAAATAATTCAAAATTTCAAACTCCTTTTACTATTACAATAGAAGCAAAAGAAGATGTTACTACTGGTGTTAGTGCAAAAGATAGAATTACCACAATTAAAGCAGCTATTAAAGATGATGGAATAAATCACATAGTTTCACCTGGTCATATTTTTCCACTAAAAGCAAGAGATGGTGGAGTATTAGAGAGACAAGGACATACTGAAGCTAGTATTGATTTAATGAAATTAGCAAAGCTTGAACCAGTTGCAGTTTTATGTGAACTCACAAACCCTGATGGAACAATGGCAAAAGATGAAGATATAACAAATTTTGCAAAAAAATTTGATATGCCATTATTGAGTGTAGAAGATATTATAAATTATAGAAGATATATTGAATAGTCATTAATAATCATTTTCAAAGAGAAAATAAAGTATCATTTTGACTAGTACATTATAGGAGGATTTATGAGGACGTTTGAAAACTTCTTAGGTAGAGTTTTAAGTGACAATCTTGGGAAACTTATATTAAGACTAACCCTTGGTATTTTAATGCTTTTTCATGGTTATAATAAATATGTAACAGGAATTAATGGTATTCAAGGTTTAGTATCAAAAAATGGATTCCCTGAATTTTTGGCATATGGTGTTTATGTTGGTGAAATTATTGTACCTATACTTATAATCATTGGTTTATATACAAGAATTAGTAGCTTTATTTTTGCTTTTACTATGGGATTTGCAATTTATTTAGCACATTCATCTCATATATTTGATTTAGGCAGATCTGGTGGTCTAGTAATAGAAACTCCTTTATTATTTATGTTAGGAGCAATTGCTTTAATGTGCTTAGGTGCAGGAAGATATAGTGTAGACCAGAAATAAAGAAGAGAACCTATTCTCTTCTTTTATTTAAAAATTAAATAGTTAAAACTATAGTAATACTATCTCTAAATTTTCTATTAATTCTCTTAAAATAATAGGTTCACTCTTATAATCATTTGATGAAAATACTATACTACTATTTTTTTCTTTTATTTTAACATTCTCAAATTTATCTAAAACTTTTTCTTGTTTGTCTAGGTTAATAGAAATAAATTTATCTATTTTAAATTTGCCACCATTACAACTTTTAAAATCTTCTTTTAGTTTTAAGTGCCAAGGATTAATATCAAAATGATATTTAACTAAAAACATTGTAGGAAACACATTATCCTCTTCTATAGTTATAGTTGTATAATTTTTTGTTTCTTCTGCAATTTTATATTTTAGATTTTGTTCTTGAAGAGTAGTAAGAGCTTCTTCAATTTCTCCATCAATTCTAAAGGCTATTCCACTAAATCCTTTATATGATTTATTTTCTTTTCCAAACCTTTTTTTAAAATCTATAAATTCAAAGTTTATATCTCCAAAATTTATTCCCATGCTTTTATAGTTTTCTGTTTCTATTAAATCCCAAGCAATAGGCAAGTTCATTTTTTCTATCAAAGCATTTACTGTCTCTTTAGGATTTGAAGATTCAATCATAATATGGTCAACTTTATACATACTAATCCTTTTAAAATAACTAATATAATTGTAATTACAATTATATTTAATTATTTTTATTATTCAAAATTTTATTGCATGTTTTGTTTAAATTGGAATAAATCATTGGCTGAAATTTTAATTCTAAATAAAATTTTTCTTTATCACAAATTTCAAATCCTAAGGATTCATAAGCTTTTATGGCATATAAAGAGGCATTTACTTCCATATTATTTGTATCAATATTTTCACAAACACAATTCCACAATTTCCTTGCAATACCTTGTTTATGAAAGTTTTTATCAACAAATAAATGAAATAGATGATTTTTGTTTTTAATTGATATAAAACCAACTAATTTTTGATCTTTTATATAAAGATAATGGATGAAATTTTTACTATTTATTCTCTCTTTAAAACTTTTAACTGATAGCTCATTTTTAAACCATTTTGGCATCTTTTCATCAAATAAGTATGCTTCTAAACTACTTGAAAGCCTACTTAGACTTAAAGCATCTTCTATTTTGGCTTCTTTTATATATTCGTTTTCACTTATTTTAATAAATATTGACATTCTAACTTTCTAAAGTCATTTTTAAAAAGCCTGTAAAACCCGCATTATCTTTTGTTAGTGTTTTACTAGCTTCTTTTTTCAAACTATTTAAGAACTTTTTATATTCTTTATAAAACTCATATGTGGGCGTTGGTTTATAAATAATATTTTCAACTTCAAAATATTTTAAAATATTTTTTGTAGTTGTTGGTTTAATAAAATACTCTTTCTTTCTATAAAAGTAATAAGGGATAAGGGTTATTATAGTCCACTTAGCTAATCTATATTTTGATAAAATTTCAACCATAGTCTCTATTGCATTTTTTTTACTACCATATAAAAAATCATAAATAGATATAGAAAGCATATCTTTTTCATACATACCCATTTGGTTTATTGCATCCCTTAATTTAGGTTTTTCAAATAGTGAGATTAAAGGAGATTTTGAAATAATTTTTAAAAAGTTATTACATATAATATCTGGATTTGAAAAATTATTCTTTTCAAATAAAGTTCTCACCTCTTCTTCAAATTTTTCAGATTTAAATCGTTTTATAATTTTTAAAATCTCTTCATCATTGAAACCTTTAGGATAACTTTCTAAAAACTCAGCTTCTAAATCTTTTAGCTTTTCAATATTTTTGTTCACACTAAACACCTAAATTTTTTATTTTTTATTTTAATAATTTTTATATTATAAACAAATAAGCTTACTTTCTTAATAAAAAATATGTAGCTGTAGAGGAGATTAAGCAGCCTAATACAACGTAAATATTACTAATCTCTTTATCATAAAAAAGATTCATTATTAAAACTATTACTGGATTTATATAAACATAAGCCATCACTTTATTTGGTCCAATTATAATAGTGGCTTTTTGATATAAAAAAACAGTAAAAAGTGTAGCTGCTATACTTAAATATAAGATATAATAAAAATATTCACCCTTTAATTTATCCCATTCTAATGGGATATCTAAAAATAATAATGTCAATGTCATCCAAAAGATACCACCTAGTAATGTTGTAAAAGTCAAAACAAGTGGAATATCATCATTTGTTGAAAAATATTTAACACTAATTGAGTATAAAGCCATTGATATAATTGCTATAAAAAATAGTGTATCACCTTTATTTAGGCTAAATTCTATAAATAACTGTAAATCACCGTTAAAAATAACTATTGAAGTACCAAAGATACCTATAATATAAACAAATATTTTTTTTATAGATAATTTTTGTTTAAATGCAAAAATAGAGATAATAGCAGTTAATAAAGGAACTAAAGTAAAAAGTGTTGCAGTATTTAAAGCAGTTGTATCCTCTAAAGCTTTAAACAACAAAATAAAATATAAAGAATAAAAAAGACTTATTTTTAAGCCCTTTGAAAAACTTTTTTTAACATTAATTCTAAATTTTGTTTTTAAAAGAATAAAAGGTGCTAATACAATAACTGCTATAACAAACCTACAAAGAGTTAAAGATATTGGATCAATAACTCCTGATAGTTTTCCTGAAACAATAAAAGATAAAGCTATTAGAAATGTTGCAACAAAAACTAATAAATGTGCTTGTAAATTTATATTCATTTTATTTTATAAAGGTTTTGATGTGTCATAACACAATTCATAATATTGATTATTGTTAAATTCAAACTCTTTTACAACTTCTAAACCTAATTTTCTAGTGTGTGCTTCATAAGACCTAGGGTTTATTTTATTTATAAATGTAACAAGTATTGGATACTTCTTTGACATCTCTTCTCTTGCAAAATCAAATATCTTTTCTAATACTCCACTACTTCTTACACTTTTATCAACACAAACGGGACCATATTGATATGAATTATCTACTGTTAAAGTTATTCCTTTAAATTTTACATTTGATAAATCTTTTATCATATGAACAAACATAGGCCATGCAGACCAAAATTTCCAAGATGCTGCCATAACATAAGCTACTATCTCTCCATCTTTTATTGCGACGAATAAACCTTGTTCATCTTCTATTAGAGCTGTTAACTGCTCTTTTGTAAACGCTGTAGTAATAAATCCATCTTTTTTATCATCTTCATTTATTGTATCTACTTGATATCTTGCATGAAGTTTTAAAATTTGTTCTATATCTTCTAATTTTGCTAATCTACATTCAATCATCTATACTCCTTCATCTGTGTAATTGTTTCTTTATCTAAATCAAAACCTCTATTTTCAAGATATTCTAAAATCATATTGAATCTATCTTTAGGCAAGTTTTGACCTAGTTTTAATTTACCCTCAATATTTTTTATTTTTAATTTAAATACTTCAGTCGCATTTATCATATTTAAATATATTTTATCATCTAATGGAATATATTTCCCTTCAGGTTGTAACTTTTTCATCAACAAGGATAATGCTTTTACTTTTTCTTCATACTCATCAACAAATACAATCTCTCCATCACAAATGACAGATTTAAAAAAGTGTGTTGCTGGACAAGCTAAATTATCTTTACTACTAAAATAAGACTGAATAAGAGAAAATGGTTCAACAACAGAAAATGAAGCTAAATTATTATCACTCATAAAATCTTTTTTCTTACCTTTTTTAGCCCCATGAAAATATATAGTATCTTCTGCATATACAAAATTTATTGGTAAACTATATGGAATATTGTTTTTAGATAAAGCAAGAGTTCCGTATTCAACATCTTCTAATAATTTTACAATTATATTTTTATCTTTTATTCTTACTTGAGCTTTCATTTTAACTCCTTATTTTGTTATTTTAAAAAAGATGTGTTAGTATAACACTAAATTGTACTTCTCACAAGATACAAATTATAAAAATTTTATAGGGACAGTTTATGTATAAAATAGATCAAAATATAGAAAAACCAATTTATATTCAACTATATGAAGCAATAAAAGATGACATAAAAAACAATCTAAAAGCAGGTGAAAAACTTCCTTCAATAAGAAAAATGACTTTAGAATATAAAATTAGCAAAAATACTGTCCAAACTGCTTATAATCAACTATATGCTGAGGGTTATATTGAAAGTATTCCACAAAGTGGATATTTTGTTAGTGAAGATTTATATGAAAACTTTAAAAAAGAAGATAATGAAATATTAAACAATAACTTGTGTGAAGATATAATCAAATATGATTTTTATCCAGCATGCCTGAGTGATGATACTTTTCCTAAAAAAACGTGGTTAAGACTCTATAACAAAATATTAAAGAGTGATTTAAATATGGGTATATACCATGATAGACAGGGTGATTTTGAATTAAGAGAAGAGATTTCTAAATATTTAGCAAAGTCAAGAGATGTTAACTGTAATATTGAAAATATTGTATTAACAAGTGGTTTTGCTGATTCTATGTTTTTAATCTCAACAATTTTGAAAAAAGATATAAAAAGTATAGCTTTTGAAACACCAAGTTATAGGGTTGCAAGAAAAGTTTTTGAACAACACAATTTTAAAATAGAAGAGATACCAGTAGGTAAATATGGTATAAATTTAAATAGTTTAAAGAAATCAAAAGCAAACTTACTCTACCTAACTCCTTCACATCAATACTTTTTTGGAATAACTACTCCTATTGCAAAGAGAATTGAAATTATAAACTGGGCAAAAGAAAACAACTCTTATATAGTTGAAGATGACTATGATAGTGAACTTAGTTACAACAATAGACCAATTCCAGCTATGCAAGGGATAAACAATAACCAGCAAGTAATCTATACAGGTACATTCTCAAAATCCCTTTCACCCTCAATTAGAATTGCATATTTAGTTTTACCAAATAAATTACTTGAAAGATATAAAAAAGAGTTTGATTATCCTTTCTCTAATATTCCTATAGATATACAAAAAACCTTAGCACTATTTATGAAAGAGGGATTTTGGGATAGACACTTAAGAAAAGTAAGAACTCAAAATAAAAAGAAACATGATATTTTAAAAACGAAGATAACTAGTTTATTAAAAAATGATGTAGAAATCTTAAGAGATGGAAGTGGATTAAATATATTGATAAAACCTTTAGTAAATATTGATTTAAATAGATTCCAAAATGAATGCAAAAAAGAGTATCTAAAAATATACACAAGACAACTAACACAAAATGAACAAGTAATATCAATGGGATTTGGTGGTTTAAAAGAAAATCAGATCAATGAAGCAATGGATATATTTAAGAAAATTTGGGATATTTGTAAATTTAATTAAAATCTTTGATAAAAACTTGCTTTTTTTATTTTTTTCAGGTAGACTGCGTTTACTTAAAGAAAATTAGTACTTATACATTGTTAGCTTTTTTATTAACACTACAAATTAATACATTACTCTCAAAATATTAAATCTGGTCAACTTTACTAAAACTTCATAAATGAAGAGATTATTTAAAAGGATTTCTATGTCAAATAGATACAACGGAACTGTAAAATGGTTCAATAGCGAAAAAGGTTTTGGATTTATCCAATTAGAAGATGGAACTAAAGATATTTTTGTTCATTATAGAGAAATTAATCATACAGGATATGGAAAAGTATCTCTAGATGAGAATCAAAAAGTTAGTTTTGTAATTGGAAATAATGCAAAAGGTGACTTTGCACAAAATGTAGAAGTTATCTAAAACTTTTTACTTATCATAAAAAAATATATAAAGTTCAATAAATTATACAATATAATTTATTGATTTTATATCTACTCTATTTTATTAAAATTCAATTCTTAAACACAACAAACTCCGACTATTCAATAGTTTAATATATCAAACAAAAAAAGGAAAAGAATGTATATTCTAACAAACAAATATAAATATAAAGTGTTTCAAAGGCTTATAGTAGCAGAGGAAACTTTTGAAATTGCGTGCTCAAAATCTGGGCTTAGTGAAATACAAGCAAAAAAATTTTTAAATAAAAATTCATTCTAATACAAATTTATTTATCTCTACTTCTTTTATAAACCATACTTTCGCAAATATATTTTTTATAAATTGCATATCATGACTAACAAATATAAGAGTATTTTTATAATCTTTTAATGCTCTTTCTAAAGTTACAATTGAATCGATGTCCATATGATTTGTTGGTTCATCTAAAATTATCAGGCTTATATCATCTAATAAAGCTTTTGCTATAAAAAGTTTTTTTATTTCTCCTGGGCTTGAAGTTGCTGTATCTAATAAATTTTTTGGATTTGAAGATAATCTTTGAACTAAGGTAAAAAGCCTACCTTTCTTTTCATTATTCAAACTATTTAATTCATTAAAAAATTTATTAATTTGATTTTTATTTATCTCTTGGGGTAGATATAAGTACTTATGCTTTTCTGGTAAATTTGAAATAATATATTTTAAAAAAGTACTTTTACCTACTCCATTATCCCCTACTATTGCAATTTTATCATTATGATTTATTGAAAGATTTGGATAATAGAGTATTTTTTCATTTGAGAGTTTTACCTTTCCTTCTTCCAAACATAAATTAAACTTCTTTGAATTGTTTGATTTTTCATTTATTACAATTCCTTTATCATACTCTTTTGATAAATAATTCTTTTTTGAATTTGTTTCACTTAATTTCTTAGTAAAAGTATTTACTAATCTTGAATTGTATTTATCTTTTCCTGTTAGTTTTGCTAAATTTATTTTTTCTTTCAAACTTTTATCTTTTGAATTAATACTTTTTTTTGATAAACGCTCTTTTGATTCTAAAACTTTTTGTTTTTGTATAGTTATATTTTTTTCTAGTTTTTTTATTTGCGTATTAATATTTTTATTTTGTTTTTGTAAATACATTTCATACTCTTTTAACTCTTTTATAGCTGTGTTAAAAGAACTTTTATAACTATAAACCTTTTTATCTTTTATTATTACTGTATTTTTACATAAGATATTTAACACTTCTCTATCATGGCTTACTATAATACCAATTCCAGAAAAACTTTTTAAAGCCTTTAACACAATATTTTTATTAGAAATATCTAAATGATTTGTTGGTTCATCCAATAAAAGAATATCAGGTGTATGAAAAAGTGCTATTGCAATTTGAATCCTCTTTCTTTCTCCAAAGCTAAGTGTATTCCACCTATAAAACCATTCATCTTCTATTTTTAATAGTTGTTTTAATCTAAATGTATTAGTATTGTATGTATAAATAAACTCATCAAAACCTTTTGGCTTCTTTTCTAATGTTTGTGCACAATAATAGACCAAATCATTTCCGCTAATTGTTCCACTTTGTACTTTTTCATCTTTTGAAATAAGTTTTAAAAGAGTTGTTTTACCTGAACCATTTACTCCCACAATACCTGTCCATAAAGGAGAAAAGTTTAATGAAATATCAAAAAAGATAGTTGTATTTGAATATTTAAATGTTAATTTATTTATTTGTAGTTGTTTCATAAAATTCCTTGATTTTGTAACATTTGAATCAAGGATAAGATTAGATTTTACCCTTGAATTAGAGTAAAATATTCATATTTTTTGCCTTTTAAGTATAATAATGATTATATGATTTATTCTCTTAAATCAAAGTTTTAAAATTTATATTGCATCTACAATCTTATTTCTCCCCGTATTTTTTGCTTCATATAAAGCACTATCTGCATTTTTATATAATTGTTCTTGTGTTTTTATATCACTTGTTAAATAACTTATTCCAAAACTTGCTGTAGTTTTTATTTCATTTTTCTCATATTTTAATCTATTGTTTTCAATAATTTTTCTAAATCTTTCTATTGCATCTTTTACTGAATTTATATTTCCATACGTAAAAATTACACAAAACTCTTCTCCACCAATTCTTCCTACAAAATCAGTTTCTCTAAAATTTTCCTTTGCAAGTTTTGAAACTGTTTGTAAAACTTTGTCTCCAGCATCATGTCCATAAGTATCATTAACCTTTTTAAAAAAGTCTATATCAAAAATACACATTGCTAAAAACCCATTATTACGTTTTGATAAATTGAAGAAATAATTTATTTTTTCATCCATAAAACGTCTATTATAAAGTTTTGTCAAAGGATCAATATTGGCTAATTTTTTAAGTTTTTTATTCATATTTGATATATTTTTTAGATGTTTACCACTCTCATGCGTAAATGTACCAAACATCAAAATTGCTGTCAAAAATATTAATAAAGTGCTAAAATATGGTATTACTTCAATATATTTCCCCACTGAAATAATAGGAGAATATAATACAAACCAAATTTCAAGAAAAATCCATAAAGGTATTCCCAAAAAAGTAAATATCCATTTTTTATTACCTATTTCATCTCTGAAAAATATTAATGACATCCCCACACCAGGAACTAAATAGTATTGAAAATTAAACTCTTTTCCAAAAAGTACAGCTAAAGAACAAATCGATATATATGCTAATGATAAAAAAGCAATTCTAGAAGCTATATATTTTTTTTTATAATTTAAATAATATGGGATAAACATAATAAAACTGATAATTAAAAGAATAATAGATAAATTATATGTTTTATTTAAAAGTAAATCAAGAAATATCATACTTAATATAAAAATAAAATTTACTAAAGAGATAATATTTACAAGTTTAATTTTGCCTGATAACCAATGGTCAGTATCATCAGTTATACCAATTTCGGTAATTGTTTTAATAATTTGTTTCATTAATTAAAGCCTAAAATGTATTTAATCAGTATTCTATGCTATTTATTCTCATAATTAAATTAAGATTTTTTATAAAAATAATTTAATTCATTTATTGTTTTAGTTTAAGATGACTATTTTAATCTTCATAAAACATCCATTTGAGTAAAATATTTTTGCTATTTTATATTTACAAAGGTTATTTATGCTTTCAAAAAATATTCATTATATTATTGCATTTTTACTTGTTTCTTTATCTATTTTACTAACAATTTTAGTTCCAGGTGGTCCAATAGAAACAAGAGACTTCTCTCACTATAGTGAAACAACTCTAACTTTATTTAATATTTTTCTTACTGCATTAGGACTGTTAAGCTTTGTTGTTGCTTTTTTAATTATTAAGAAAAAGAGATATTCTGTTGTAATGAGTACTCTTTTTGCACTTCTTTATATTTTTGTATATATTCTTGATTTATTTAAAATTTTTCCAACAAGTCCTATAGCTATGTCAACAACATTATTTTCAATAGAATTTATCAGTACTTTAATAGGTCTTATTCTAATATATTTATGTATAAGATTTAATGATATTAAAGCTGAAAATAATGAAAAAGTAAGTATCAAAGTAACTTTTTATAAAATTATTTCTCTTTTAATAGTTTTATTATTTGCAATAGGAATTGTAATTTTTGCAACAAAATCTGCAATGGGAGAATGAATTAAATAGTAACAAAATATTTTATTTTAACAATTCATATGGTTCAATATTAAAAATCTTTGCGATTCTATAAATATGTCCTATATTAAAATGTTTACCATATCTGCAATTCTCACAATTTGAATAAAATGCAACTGAGTTAATACCTATATCTAAGGCAATATCCAATTGATTTAAATTTTTGTCTAATCTTCTTTTTTTGATATTTTTTGATGAAATATATCAATCTCTAACTGAGATGAATTAGTAAAAATATTCATTTTTATTTATTCCTATAAAAATA